>CAMGAZ010000008.1 GCA_946008205.1 uncultured Clostridium sp.
GCAGTGACGTTGGCATGGGTTATAAGATTGTCGGCCTGTTAGAGGATAACAAGGTTGAAAGCGATATTTTAAAGCAATATCCTGCTCTTGGTGGTTTTGCAGATGTTGAGCAAGTTATTAGCAAAACGTGTGTAAAGTGTGCAGTTATTGCTGCTCCAGGTATGGAAGCAGAGAAACTTGGCTGGTTAATTTTTAAGGTACAGCCTTTAGTGAATAAGCTAGTTGTTATTCCTAATCTTTCAGGTTCGCCAATGAGCAATGTGGAAGTAGAAACTATGTTTTACGAAAAACTTCTTATGTTACGCTTAAAAAATCATCTGGTGGACCGGTGGAATATACTGCTAAAAACAATTTTCGACTATACATTGACGATACTAGGTATATTATTTATTTTACCGATATTAGTTTTGATTGCTTTAAAGATTCGCTTTGATTCACCTGGACCGATTATTTATGACGGTGTGCGTTTAGGTAAAAATGGTAAGTTATTTAAATGCTATAAGTTTCGCAGCATGTATACCAATGGTGATGAAATTTTGGAGAAATATTTTCAAGAGCATCCAGATATGTATGTCGAGTGGAAAACATATCATAAGTTGGAAAATGATCCGCGCGTAACCAAGTTCGGCGCATTTATGCGCAGGACAAGCTTAGACGAACTGCCACAGATTTTTAATGTGTTGCTAGGTGATATGAGCTTAGTAGGACCAAGACCATATCTGCCAGAGGAAAAGGCGGAGATGGGGAATTTTTCAAAAACTGTGCTGATAGCTAAACCAGGAATTACCGGTTTTTGGCAGACAAGCGGACGCAGTAATGTAAGCTTTGATGAGCGAGTGAAGATGGATTGCTGGTATATCTGTAATTGGAATTTGTGGATGGATGTAGTGATACTATTCAAGACTTTTATTGTTGTGTTAGGCAGAAAGGGTGCGTATTGATGGGGAAAGAGCCTATAAGAGTATTACAAATTATAGGACTTGCTTGTGGTGGGGGTGTTGAATCAGCTATTATGAATTACTATCACCATATTGATACAAATAAAGTGCAATTTGATTTTATCGTACATAAAAATCCTTATAAGGCTTTTGTAGATGAAGCTCATAGTATGGGAGCAAAAGTTTATGAAGTAACACCGTATACAAAAAATATTTTTAAGTTCACTTATGAAATATATCAGATATGCAAAAAAGGTCAATATAACATTGTTCATTCAAATATGAATTCACTTAGCTTTTTTCCTTTGTTTGCAGCATGGTTAGCTGGTAGTAAGATTCGTATTTTACATAATCATACAACGGATAGTCCTATAGAAGGATTAAGAACCTTTTTTAAACGTATTTTACGTCCGTTTGCACGTTTGGTTGCAAATAACTACTTAGCTTGTAGCAAAAAAGCGGCTGTGTGGATGTATGGAGAAAATGCTATAGCATCTGGAAAGGTAACAATAATAAATAATGCGATAGATTTGAAAAAGTTTGCTTTTGACAGGAATAAACGACAATTTATACGTAAACAATTAAAATTAGAAAACAATTTTGTTATTGGACATGTTGGCAGATTTGTACAAACTAAAAACCATGAATTTATTGTAGATGTATTTGCTGAAGTGCTGAAAAGTGAGCCTAATGCAAGGCTGTTGCTAGTTGGTGATGGTCCGTTAAAAAATCATATAGAGAATAAAGTAGTACAGTTGGGATTAACGGATAAAGTTATTTTTGCCGGTGTGCGTAACGATGTAGCGAATTTGTATAATGCTATGGATGTATTCATTTTGCCTAGCCACTATGAGGGGCTTGGTCTAGTTGGTGTTGAGGCTCAGGCAAATGGGTTACAGTATTTCCTTTCAGATGTGATAACTAGAGAAGTTGAGGTTACTGATTTATGTCACTTTGTTTCGTTAAATAAATCACCAAAAGAATGGTCTTGTGATATTTTAAGCGTTGAAGGTGTTGTTCGCAAAAATAAGTTGACCGATATTTCTGAAGCTGGGTTTGATATTACGGTAGAAGCGAAGAAATTGGAGAAAATTTATTTGGTCTAGAAAAGACTTGCCAGGTGTGAATGGCTTTTAAAAAAATATGAAGATTATTTTTCGTCAATTCAAAGATTCTATGCTGATACAATAGTAGAATGCAATATTGATAATCTAACTGAACTAGTACGTAAGTATTACAGAAGTTGTGTGTTAGAAAAGCAAGAGAAAAAGATAAAGAAATGATAACTAAGATAATTCATCATTGTTGCTTCAGTGGCAAACTGTTAGCAGAAGATGCGCGACAAGATAATGCAACTTGGAGTAAGTTCTGCCATGGTTACGAAATTAAAGAATATAGCAAAAGTAAGTTGAAATAACAATTGATACAAACAATTAATTTTAATAAATATAATGTTACACTTTACAGTAGTTATTTATATAATTGTTTATTAGTGGAGAAATAAAGATGCTTGTCACAGTAATAATACCGGTATATAAAGTTGAAGAATATTATTTGCGTAATAGTATTGAGAGCATATTAGTTCAAACATACAAAGAATTAGAAATTATACTTGTTGATGATGGATCTCCGGATAATTGTGGTGCCGTTTGTGATGAATACGCTATTCGAGATGAAAGAATTAAAGTTTACCATTTACCCAATGGCGGTGTTTCTGTAGCTAGAAATTATGGCCTGAATCATTGCCATGGTGACTACATTATGTTTGTAGATAGTGATGATTATATTGCCAATGATTATATTCAGCACTTGTATGAATTACTTAAAAAAAATAATGTTGATTGTGTTTGCTCAAAGTGTAGGTATGTTACTTCTATTAGTTTATCTTTAAATAAACAATTTATTGATAAGTGTTTTCATTTAACAAGAAGCGAAGCATTAGATGAATTGTTTTATTTAAATCGTGCTAATGAAGGATTAGAGATTGGTGCAGTTTGGGCAACCTTGTATAAACGTCAAGTTTTGGATAATATAAAATTTGAACCTAATGTAATTATGGCTGAAGATTTTCTATTTAAGTACAGAACTTTTCAAAACATTAACGAACTTTTAGTTTGCGATTACGATGGCTATTTTTATTTACAAAGAAGTACTAGTGTAATGCATAGTGGGTTTAATAAGAAAAAATTAAATATATTGAGTATTTTGCAAGAATATATTAGTAAAATAGATCAAAATAAAAAAATAGGTTTTATTTCTAGAAGTGTTAATATAGCCTTCAGTATTTTGATGATAATACCAATGACAGAAGAGTTTAAATCTGAGAGAGAAATGGTTATAATGTTTATAAAGAAGTATAGATGGACTGTATTGGTAAAATCTAAAGCTAAATTGAAAGTGAAAGGAGCTTGTTTTCTTTCCATTTTTGGATTTAAGTTTACGCAGTATGTATTTATGTATTTAAGAAAGTAATTTGGGAGAGAAATAATGAATATAGCATTAGTATTTGATGGACTTCAAATAGGTGGAATTGAGCGAGTAGGAGCTGACTATGCAAAGATTCTATGTGAGTTAGGTCATAATGTAACAATTATTAATTTGATGCCACAACTTAATGAGATGGAAAAAGAATTTCCTAAAACTTGTAGATTTAAACATTTTTATTATCCAAGAATGGCTACTGTGGCACAGTATGCGCAATTAACCAAAAAAGGTTTTTTGGGAACGCTAGTATATTTGGCTGCTATGGTACTAATGCCAACAGTATCCTTTGCTTTTAAGAGTATTTTTAAAATAAAGCGATTGATTAACAATGACTATGATATTATGATTGCTTTTTCTGGTCATTTTAATGATTTAGATTTTGTTGCTAGAAATTTTAGTAATGCTAAACATAAGATGTGTTGGTTGCATGGAGCATTGTATAGTTATTCCTTAATCTCATACGGATATATGAATTTATATAATAAGATAAATAATCTAATCGTTTTAGTAGATGATGCTCAAGAAGAGTGCCTTATGTACAATAAAAATCTTAAATTAAATATAAATAAGCTATATAATCCTACATTTATAAATAAAAAGGTAGTTAACAAAACAAATGTAGAAAAATTAAAGAAGAAGTATGGGATATTTCTTCTGATGGTTTCTAGATTTGAATATCCTCATAAGGATCAATATACTGTGGCAAAAATGTTAGAAATTATAAGAACTCAATATGGTGCCAATGTGGATCTGGTATTTGTAGGAACTGGACCAGAAGAAGCTAAGGTCAAGAGGTTTGTTTCGGAGTTTTCAATTGATGTACAGAAACATATTCATTTTGAAGGAAGCAAGATGAACGTTCAGGATTATTATAATGCTGCTTATATGCTAGTACATGCTAGTGTTGCTGGGGAAGGCTTACCTACCATTATGATTGAAGCATTGGCATATAATTTGCCTATGGTTGTCACTGATTCCAAAACTGGACCAAGAGAAATTCTTGGTGAAAATGAGTATGGATTATTATGTAAGGTTCAGGATCCTATAGATATGGCTAAAAAAGTTAATTCTTTGTTGTCAAATAAGAATCTATATATGAATTATAAAGTTAAAAGCAAAGAGAGATTAATGGATTTTTCACCAGAAGTGATAAAAGAACAATTAAAAGATATAGTGTCTAAGATTGGTAGTGATAAAGAATGAAATTTATAACTTGCGCTAGCTATTATGGTGTGGGTTCTAGTGCTATAACAGATTTATTTTCAGAATATGCTCAGGTATTTGATTTTACTAACGAAGAATTTCGTTTTGTACAGGATCCTGATGGTATATCTGATTTAGAATATAATTTGGTTGAAAATTTTAATCGACATAATTCTGGTCATGCATTGAAACGTTTTCGGAAGTTAGTTGATTTTTATAATGGCAATTTTTTTGCGCTTAAACATAGAAAAATTCTTGGAGAACATTGGAGAAATATTTCATATAAATATATTGAGTCATTAACTGACTTTAAATTCCATGGATATTGGATGTATGATTTATATGACCAAGGTGCGTTTTATTATTTTAGAAAAAGAATTTTGAATAAGATATTAAAATTAACTATTTGGCGTACTCAACCTGAACGACAGTTAAATACAATGAAAGACATTATTACACTATGTTCTGCTCCTACGGAAGAAAAGTTCTTGAATTTAACAAAAGCTTATATTGAAGAATTGTTTGGCTCAGTTTGTCCTAAAGATAAAATAGCCATGGTCGACCAAATACTTCCTCCAACAAATATTAAGCGTTACCTTAGGTATTTTAATGATATTAAAGTAGTGGTTGTTGATCGAGATCCACGAGATGTTTGGGTATTAGAAAAATACGTTTGGAAAGATGGAGTTATTCCCCATGAGGATGTAGAGACATTTTGTAAGTGGTTTAGGTATACTAGAAAACATAGAAAAACAGATAATCTGCATACTGCAGCTATTACATTTGTACAATTTGAAGACTTGATATTTCATTATGACGAAACTGTTTCTAGACTAGAAAAATGGGTTGGTTTTGCATCTTCTGATCATATTTTTCCTAGGACAAGATTAAATCCAAATAAATCTGTAAAAAACACGCAGACATGGTTAAGGATTTCTGGTGTGCCTAGGGAAGAAATAATATATATTGAAAATGAATTAGCTGAATACTTATATGCAGATTTTCCTGAAATAAATGAAATAATAAAGTAAAAATCTAAAAATATTAAATGAGGTTTATTGATGATTTTATATAAAATTATAGATTCCGAAATTGTTAAATGTATATGTAATGCGCTTAACGTCAATATTACTAATATCACCAACATCCATCTCATGAAAAAGGGAATGACTAATCGGTCTTTTTATTTTCAATGCCGTGGTAAAAAATATATAATGCGTATACCCGGTGAAGGAACGGATAAACTGATTAATCGTAAGGAAGAGGCTTCTGTTTATCATGCAATTGCCGGAAAAGATTTATCTGACAGGGTTTTGTATATAAATCCTGTAAATGGCTATAAAATAACAGAATTTTATCGCGATGCCAGAGTGTGCGATGCTCATAATAAAATGGATGTAAAATGTTGTTTGGAACGATTGAGAGAATTTCATGAAATGAAATTGCAGGTTGAGCATGAATTTGATCTTTTTGCTCAGATTGAATTTTATGAATCGCTTTGGCAAGGCACGCCTTCCGGGTATAGTGATTATGCAGAAACAAAGAGTAGAGTATTTTCTTTACAGCAGTATATAAATGAGTATAAAGAAGAGTATTGCTTAACGCATATAGACGCAGTACCGGATAATTTTCTTATTTTGAGCGATGGCAGCGTTAAACTTATTGATTGGGAGTATGCAGCAATGCAGGATCCTCATGTGGATATAGCGATGTTTGCTATATACTCTTTGTATGATAAGGATCAGGTGGATAGCTTAATTGATATTTATTTTGACGGTTATTGTCCTAAAGAAATAAGAATAAAAATCTACTGCTATATAGCCGTTTGTGGATTACTGTGGAGCAATTGGTGCGAATATAAAGAAAAATTGGGTGTAAAGTTTTGTGAATATGCCTATAGGCAATATCAGTATGCTAAAGATTTCTTTGATATCGTCCAAAGGAATTTAATTAACTGATGAGGTGGGAAGATGTCAAAGATTGAAAGAGCGATTATAATGGCTGCCGGATTAGGTAATAGATTGAGTCCGGTTACACTAACAACTCCTAAACCACTTATAAAAGTGAATGGTGCCAGAATGATTGATACTGCTATTTCTGCTTTGCATAAGAATGGAATTTTTGAGATATATGTAGTCGTTGGTTATATGAAAGAGCAGTTTTTGAGCCTGGAGAAAGATAATCCGGGCTTAGTTCTCATAGATAATCCTTATTATGCTGAATGTAATAATATTGCATCTTTATATGTTGCAAGAGACTATATAGAAAATGCAATCATAATGGACGGAGACCAGATAATTTATAATCCCGAAATTCTTTCTGCTGATTTTGATTACTCTGGCTATTGTAGTGTATGGACTGATGCAAAAACCGATGAATGGTTGCAAACAGTCGAAGACGGAGTTGTAATATCATGCAGTAGAAATGGTGGAGAAAAGGGTTGGCAGCTCTATAGTGTTTCACGCTGGAATTCAGATGATGGGAAAAAATTAAAAAAACATTTGGAAATAGAGTTCGAACAGAAAAAAAACCATCAGATTTATTGGGATGATGTAGCTATGTTTTGCTATCCTGATGAATACAAGCTGGGAATTTACCCGATATCAAAAAAAGACATTGTGGAAATTGATAATTTACAGGAATTAGCCGCGTTGGATACGAACTACAAAAAATATCTGGAGGAATGCTAGATGGAACAAAATACCAAAGGAAAAATAGATTGGCTGATAACCTTGCTACCACTAAGCATCATATTATTCTTATGTATTTTGTTCTTTGTAATGCCGGAACAATCTAATGTTGTTTTAGGGAAGATTAGATATTTCTTTGGAGATGCTTTTGGCGTTTACTATTTAATTATTGGTTTGGGAATTTTTGTTTTATCGCTGTATTTAGCTGCATCTAAATATGGCGATATAGTATTAGGAAATAAAGGAGAGAAGCCGAAGTATTCATTTTTAAGCTGGGGGTCAATGATGTTTACTTGTGGATTAGCAGCGGATATTTTATTTTATTCCTTCTCTGAATGGGTGTTATATGCCACTGATCCTCATATAAAAGAGCTCGGCACGATACAAGAATGGGCAGGCGTATTTCCGTTGTTTCATTGGAGTTTTATTCCCTGGGCGTTCTATTTGGTTTTGGCAGTAGCCTTTGGTTTTATGCTGCATGTCAGAAAAAGAAAACGCCAGAAATATTCTGAAGCCTGCAGAGCTTTGTTAGGTAAGCATACTGACGGATTTATAGGCAGACTGATTGATTTGCTGGCAGTTTTTGCTTTGTTGGCCGGTACAGCTACAACATTTAGTGTGGCTACTCCTCTGATGGCTGCGATAATTGATAATTTATTTGCAGTTGAACTTAGCAGAACTGCTATTAATATAATTATTCTTCTTATTACATGCTTTGTATACACTTACTCATTATTGCATGGATTTAAAGGTATAAGTTTCTTGGCTAAAGCTTGTTTTTACATGTTTTTTGCTCTGATTGGTTTTGTTTTATTTTTCGCTGGAGAAACAAGGTATATTATTGAAACAGGTTTTTCTTCTTTCGGCAAAATGATGCAAAACTTTATAGAACTGGCAACTTATACCGACCCGCTCAGAACAAATAATTTTCCTCAAAACTGGACTATTTATTATTGGGCGTATTGGATGGTTTGGTGTGTAGCAGCACCATTTTTTATAGGCAATATTTCACGTGGCCGAACGGTGCGACAAACGATTTTAGGTGGTTATGTTTTTGGTGTAGGCTCTACATTGATTAGCTTTATAGTATTGGGTAACTATTCTATGGGTATGCAGGTTATGGGCAGTGCTGATTTTATGGCTATGTATGCCGGTAGTGGCGATTTATATAGTATGATTGTAGCAATCATTAATACTTTACCATGTGCCAAAGGTATAATGTTTGTCATTTTGCTTACGATGATAGCTTTTTATGCTACATCATTTGATTCTATAGCATTAACAGCTTCTTGCTATAGTTATCATAAGTTAGGCGAGGATGAGATGCCCCATAAGTGTATTCAACTGATGTGGTGTGTGCTACTTATTTTATTACCCATAGCATTATTGTTCGCAGAAAGCTCAATGAGCAATTTACAGAGTGTGAGTATAATTGCTGCATTTCCAATAGGCATTGTTATTTTGGTGATAGCATGGAGTTTTTTGAAGGATGCTAGAGAGTATACAAATAAATAAAAATGAATTAATAGTTATACTAATACTGATACTGATACTGTAATCGGAGGTGAACTGATGCTCTTATCAATCATAATCCCCATATATAATTCAAAACAGTATTTAAATAAATGCATTTCGTCAATTGTAAGCCAACTTGATACTTATGCTGAAATCATCTGCGTTGATGATGGTAGTACAGATGGAAGCGAAGTAATATGCGATAAATTTGCTGCTAATTATGATATCGTAAAGGTTTTTCATAAGCCTAACGGTGGTGTGAGCTGCGCACGCAATCTTGGCTTAGAGAATGCCAGTGGTAAATACATTGCTTGGGTTGATTATGACGATTATGTCGCTGATAATTGGTATTCAGCAATCAAGGAAATACTTTTGCAAGACTATGACATAGTGTGCTTTGATTATTTTCGTGTTGAAAATGAAAAGCCTAAAGAGATGGCTTATGGTGGAAAATCCCGCATACTGAATAAAGCAACGTATATAGCGGAATTAACTCTTGACGAGAAAGTGTTGAGTTATCTTCACATTCGTGTTTTTAAGAAGGTTTTGTTTACTGAGCTTAAGTTTCCAAGAGATATTTCCTTGATGGAAGATTACTCGATCATACATAAGCTATTTTATGAGGGTGACAAGATATACTATCTTGCTGAGCCATTATATTTTTATGTTATAAGAAATGGCAGTATTTTTCACTCTGTTAATCTAAGCAATTGCTTTAAGGCTATGTTCATAGCTAAAGATCGCTATCAATGGCTTACTGCCAGTGGAGTAAAAGTATCTGATGTAGTTAATTTAAAGCATTATCTTTATTTTGTAGTCGCTGTAATAAAAGAGCAGGAATGTAATAGCTGGAAAAAGGAACTGGAGCTTTGTCATCAGGAAATTGCTCGTAATATAAAAGCCTTGCTGTTCAGTAAAGATGTTAGTATAAAAAATAAAGTAAAATATGTCATGGAATATACTAACATACTAAATATAGCTTACAAAACATTATCTTTTGTAAAATTAGTGGGGGTAAACCATAAGAGTTTATCATTTGATAGTTATGTGAGTAATTATAACTTTGCGGCAAGGACTGGTGCTTTGCCATGCTGATAAGTGTAATTGTTCCTGTATATAACGTTGAAGCTTATCTAGAAAAATGTGTAAATTCTATTTTGCATCAGACTTATAAAAATATTGAAGTTATTCTCATTGATGATGGCAGTACAGATAATAGTGGAGCGATATGCGACGCGTTAGCTGCAGCTGATTCACGTATCAAAGTTTTGCATAAGTCTAATGGTGGCGTAAGCAGTGCCCGTAATCTGGGTATTGCAGTAGCTTCTGGTGCTTATATTTGCTTTGTTGATAGTGACGACTGGCTTGATATAGATTATTTCGAAAGTGCTGCTCCTATATTAATTAAGCAAAAACCAATACTGTTGCAGAACAATTATGTTAAAGATGATGGCGAAGGGAAGATAGCCTGCAAGTTTTTACCATCGGAAAATTTTAACTGTACTGCAAAACAGGCTTTTTACGAAATGGCAACTGGTTGTCATTATGGATGGGAACCGTTTGCTTCATTTTATGAAGCAACTGCCTGTAAAAAGGTTAAGTTTGATACACAGATTGTTTATGGTGAAGATTTACTGTTCAGGTTCCAATTTTGCCAATTAAATGATGGGCGGTATATTTATCAGTATCTGCCCAAGTATCATTATTTTATTCGTGAAAATAGTGCTGTTAATAGTTATAGCATATATAAGAAGGCTGATGATTTAAAAGTATTTGAACGGATTATGCCTCAGGTGGAGAAGTCTACTGAAAAAATCTTACTAGAAGAAAGCTATATACCAAGGCTTGTTGGCTATTCCCGGTTAGGTATCAATAGCAATGAGCCTAAGGATATAGCAGCAGCGAAGATGATTAGAAATAAGATTAAAAAAAATATTTTAACATATTGTAAAGACAATAATCTTAGTGTTGTATTGAAAATAAAGCTAGTGGCTTCTTTACTGCCTAAAAGAGTGCTAGGTTTTATTTATTGCTTGTACAAATTAATGAAAAAAGCAGCTCACTAAAGTAGTATGTAATAATACAAGAATCCCATTCACGTACTTGTGTGCGCAGGCGGGGGCAGAAAACTAAAGCTTACATGCCTGTAGCAATAAGCCACCTAGTTATATTAAACAATATATGGATGTGTATATGTGAGGTTTGCGAATGGTTAATAAAAATTTGAAAAAGGAGCTAGTTTATACGTATGAACAAAAAAATCTGTAACGTTATTTTGGGGATGCTGGTTTTTACCCTCATCTTCAACAACATCCCTAAACCCATACAGCTAAATTTTCTAGGCGGACCGATAGGCAGTAATCTGGCTGTTTATCCGCTTATTGTAGCCTTTGCTTATACATTCTATTGCCAATATAAGTATAAAAATGTCTTCGTAGATATTAAGCCATTTCTAAAGTACATTCTTGTCTTTATCTCAATCATGCTTCTTTCTACCATAGTAGGCTTATTCAATTATCCGTATTACGATTTAGTTCTCAACGGACCGGTAAACCAAATTGAAAAGTTACCGAAGGTATTAGCTTTTTGCCATGCACATGGTGTTGATGTGGATAGTAAATTATTAATGCAGGCGTGGATTATTGCTCGTCAGCTTAAGAGTGTACTGATGGAAGTGTTTTGGTGCTTTGGTGGTGCGTATATTATTTATTGTCTAATCCGTAATGAAAAAAAATGTGCATTGAATGTTATTGGTAAAGCTATTTTGTGTTCTGCAGTAATTATTATTGCTTATAGCGTAATTGAACTTGGTTGGCTTGCTAATAGTAATGAAGCTGGTAAAATATTAAGCACTATTAATCCTTATATACATTCTATAAAAAATGATGGTAAATGGTGGCCTCCACTGCTGTGGAATGCTCAATTGCGATCTATTTTTGCAGAACCGTCATATTATGGTATATATATGACTTTTGCCTTGCCTTGGTTTTGGTATGAAATTTGCAACCAAAAATCAAAGCTTTACATGGCGGTAACATTCATTCTTACTTTCTTTTTGTTTCTTACCAAAGCAAGAACTGCTTTTGTACTTCATCTTGGTGAACTGGTGATTTTTACATTATGTATCATTTGCTTTTCTAACAGAAGCAAAGAGATGCTTAAACATTGGGGAAAAATAATAGCGGTAAGCTGCGCAGCATTTTTAGCCGGAAATATATTTATTAATCAATGTATGGTAACAAAGCAATCTGAACCGCTATCTATAGAAAAATCTATGACTCAATATGTTGAAAGCAATGCCGCTTCTTTAGCAGACCCTGATCAACGCAGTAACAATGCGCGTTATTCTGTAATGGAAGCAGATTTCAAGATAGGTTTAGCACATCCATTGATAGGTGTAGGCAAAGGTTTGCGCAGCAGTTATATGCCGGATTATTTTTCGGAAAAAGCCTTTCAAAATGGTGAAGTAAAAATGTGGTTAAGCTTCCGAGAAAAGCTGGGTATTATGCGTTCCGGTTTTCCTAGACTTGGTGAATATACAACCAGATTTGCAGAAAGCGGTATATTAGGCTTAGGAATTTTCCTATTGCCGATAGTTATCTTGTTGCGAAAACTTTACAGAAAACTTAAAATGAGTACAGACAAAATGCCCTATATTGCTTTTACGGTATCATTTTGCGGCATATTGGCAGCAGGCATAGGCGATAATTTGAACATAACCTATTGCTATTGGTTTTTGTTGGGCTTAGGTTATGCAATGTGCTTTGTTAACACAAAAAAAGAAAAGGAATCTAATGAATCAGCGTAAATTAGGAATCTTAATCAGTTATCTGAATATCGTTCTCCATGCGGTAATAGGCTTTGCCTATGTGCCAATTCTTTTGCACTTCATTGGCAAAAGTGAATATGGCCTGTACCAGCTCATAGGATCTTTTATTGCCTATTTTTCTGTCATGGATTTTGGCCTGACTGCTGCCGTAGTGCGCTTTTATACCAAATACAAGACCTTGCAGGACAAGGTTAACATGGAAAACATCTTGGCAATCGCCATGCGTGCTTATGCGGTAATTACGGTGTTTTTATTTATCCTTGGCTGTGCCTTTTATGCCTTTATTCCGGAAATGTTCGCCAAAAGCATGACAGCAGCGGAAATATCCTCGGCGCAAAAGCTGTTTATCCTGTTGCTGTTTAACATGGTGATAACCATTTCCACCATGATTTTCAGAGCAGTAATTAATGCCCATGAACGCTTTCTCTTCCTTAAGGGATTGGAAACAGTGCAGCTTGTTTTGCAGCCTGTATTAGTTGTATTGGTGCTGCAAAGCCTGCCCAGTGCATTGGCTGTCGCAGGGGTGCAAACTGTGCTGAATATATTTTTAATCATAGCACGCATATACTATTGTTTTGCAAAGCTGCGTATCAGAATTCACTATCACTTCTGGGATAAGGAAATGTTCAATGGCTTTAAAAAGCTTGCCTTGAGTGTGTTTGCTGTAACCATAATAGACCAGGTGTTTTTTAAAACCAATCAGGTAATATTGGGCGTGGTCAGCGGAACGGGCGCAGTAGCGGTATATTCCGTTGCCTCTCTTATTTATATGAACTACATGGCGCTGTCTACAGCAATCTCCGGCGTATATCTGCCGCATGTGACGGAGCTTATTGCTAAGAATGAGCCGGTAAGCAAGCTTACGGATTTATTCGTAAGAATAGGACGTCTGCAGTATTTTTTACTGGCATTAGTTGCCAGCGGTTTTATCATTTTCGGCAGGCAGTTTGTTCATATATGGGCTGGGGATAGCTTTGACGAAGCATATTATATTACGCTTTTGATTATCCTTCCGTTCACCATTGATCTTATCCAGAATATCGGTCTCGCAATTTTGCAGGCGCAGAACAAATATGATTTCAGAGCAAAGGTATACTTTGTTATGGGTATATTTAATTTGTGTCTGGCTATACCGTTGGCAATTAAATATGGCGGCGTTGGCTGTGCGTTTGCAACCGGTTTGGCTATGTTCATTGGCAATGGTTTAATTATGAACTGGTATTATCTGAAAATCACTAAATTAGATATTGCTAGATTTTGGTGTGAAATAGGCAGGATAAGCCTTCCGGTAGCGGTACTGACTGTTATAGGCTGGCTGTTGAACTTCCTGCTGTCGGCAAATAGCAAATTGCTTTTTGCGGCAAGTATAGCAGTATATACATTGTTGTATGTAATTATAACTTACATGTTTGCTATGAATGATGAAGAAAAAAGCAAGCTGCGCAGAGTACTTCGAAGATAATGAAGCCTTTGACAACAAATCATGTAATAGTTTTGTGCAAGGCTATAGAAAATAAAAGTTAGGAGAGAATGGAAATGAAACCAATCACTAAAGCAGTCATCCCCGCTGCAGGCTTAGGCACCCGTTTTTTGCCTGCAACAAAAGCTTGTCCAAAGGAAATGCTTCCTATTGTAGACAAGCCGACAATTCAATATATCATTGAAGAAGCACTTGCTTCCGGTATCAAGGATATTCTTATTATTAGCGGTCACAACAAGCGTTCTATTGAAGATCATTTCGACCGCAATCCGGAATTAGAGTTAAACCTGGAAGAACATGGCAAAGCTGACTTGCTGGAGCAGGTGAAAGCTATAGCTGATATTAATATACACTATATTCGCCAAAAAGAACCTAAAGGCTTAGGACATGCTATTTTGTGTGCTAAATCCTTCGTGGGTGATGAGCCTTTTGCGGTGCTTCTGGGTGATGATGTTGTGTATAATGACGAAAACCCTTGTCTTAAACAGCTGATTGATGTTTATAATACATATGGCGGCAGTGTACTTGGCTGCCAGACCGTACCGCAAGAAAAGGTTTCTTCGTATGGTATTGTTGCAAGTGAAGCTACTGCTGCTGAGCGTATTTTCAAAGTAAATGACATGGTAGAAAAGCCTGCAGTGGAAGAAGCTCCCAGTCGTTTAGCTGTGCTTGGTCGTTATGTTATTACTCCGGAGATCTTTTCTATTTTGGAGCGTACTGAACCTGGCCGTGGCGGTGAAATTCAACTGACAGACGCACTGAAGGTGCTTGCAAAACAGCAAAACATGTATGCGTATGATTTTATTGGCAGACGCTATGATGTTGGCGACAAGCAAGGATATCTAGAAGCGACTGTGGAGTATGCGCTGAGAAGAGAAGCTTTAAAGGACAAGTTTTTGGAGTATTTGAAGGGGATAGTGAAATAGCATAGCAGTGGCATACCTAAGAATCAAGGAGTTGATTTTGGCTTACTGTTCAAAGAGCTAGAGGAGTAAGCTTATTTATCGGCTTCATTCAGTATGACTACAATTATCTCTTTTTTCTTGGAGGTCATTCTTATTAACATTATCGTAACTGGCGGTGCCGGATTTATAGGAA
>CAMGAZ010000009.1 GCA_946008205.1 uncultured Clostridium sp.
CCTTTACATGTTATTATGGATAATATTCTAACAACTTTTTTCACTTTTTTCAATACTTTTATCAGATATAATCAAAAAATAGAATGTCCAATTAGACATTCTATGATATGTTTTTATTTTTTTTCTTCTTTTTTCTCTGTTTTAGATAATTTAGGCATTTCTAAGTCATTAGCAATTATGTTAGCTTTTCCGATAACCATTATTAGTCCTATGAATAATAAGATTGTTCCAACTATTACTAACATTATTGATGTTACGATATTGTCTCCTATAAAGCTGCTTTGTATTCCTGCAAATAGCATGCTAACACCAATTATTGCAATTAGTATCCAGAATACCCATACTATTGTTTTTACTTCTTCTTTTTTCTTGGCCATTTATTATTCCTCCTTCGTTAATTCTTTCTACATTATATTGAATATAATTATAAAAGTCAATATTTATTTATATTTCTCTGCATTTTATTATTAATCTTTTTGTTCCATATTCTTTACAAGTTATTAATGTTATCTCTCTTTTTCCATTTGTTAATTGGCTTGTACAGCTAACATCTGTTGGGTCTACCACATATTTATTATAAGCTTCGTATGTAACCGATTTTTCTGAAGCTGTATCCTTTAGTATTGCAGTATCTCCTATTTCCATTTGTGATAGTTTTCCAAACATTTTGCCGTTAGCATAGTTGTGTCCTACTATACAGTAATTGCCAACTTGGTTTGGTCCATGACCCCAATATTTATTCAAAGAAATTTTTAGTAGTTCCTCAGATGTTTTAGATAACACAGGATAATCTATTCCTAAACTTGGAATTGTAAGTACTGAGTCAACTGTATATGCCTCACCACCATCTGTCACATAAGTATTTGCATCATTTTCTCCATCTTGTGATTCTTCAGCTTGTATAGGCTCTTCCATATTGTCTGACTCATTTTCATCAAGAGCTACTATTATTACATCATTTATTATATTCTTTGTGGTTACGTCATTCACTACTGTATTGTTTTTAAGTTGTCCCATAATTTGATGTGCTACTTCTTCACTTTTATTTCTATCATTTTCTGCATATATATAATATGAGCACAAAACAAAAATAAAGAAAACGGATAAAAAGAATCTTATTTTATACATTCTTTTTTTTCGTTTAATTTCTGGTGTAACATATATTTTCTCTGTAACTAAAATTTGATTCATATTTATCCTTTCCTAAAATTTATAATTTATAAAGATATTATATCAATTTTACAATATTTTTTAAAGTGCTAATCTATTTTTCAGTGTATAGCCACTATTTATTAATGTTGTAATTATATTTTTTATGATATATAGTCTGAGATTGCTCCAAATTGTTCTAAAGTTAAACTTTCTCCTCGCACATTCTTATCTAATCCTAATGTGTTTAACATTTCTTCTACACTTGTTTTATCTGCCATAATATGACTATTTACTAATGCGTTTGATAGCGTCTTTCTTCTT
This sequence comes from uncultured Clostridium sp., assembly GCA_946008205.1. Lineage (GTDB taxonomy): Bacteria > Bacillota > Clostridia > TANB77 > CAG-508 > CAG-245. The sequence continues at coordinate 1,474 of CAMGAZ010000009.1, forward strand.
TGCATAAAACTTTTTTGAATTATATTAAATAATAGTTTTTCATCTTCTACTGCTATCTTAGGTTGCTTTCTTACTTTCAACTTTATAACTTCTGATTCTACCTTTGGGCTTGGTATAAAAGACTCTTTTGGTACCTTAACAACACTTTCTGCTTGTGCATAGTATTCTACTAGGTATGTTATCGTTCCCGCTTCTCTTGAGCCAGTTCTAGCAATTAGCCTTTCTGCCACTTCTTTTTGTACCATTACTATTATTTCATCTATAGATAATCTGTTTTCAAGCAATTTAATAATTATTGGTGTACTAATATAATATGGCAAATTAGCAACTATTTTTACATGTTTTATGCTAGGCTTCTTCTCTTCTATTATTCGCTGTAAATCTACTTTTAGTATATCATCATTTATAATTTCTAGTTGTCCGTTATCAATATTACTAGAGAACCTATCTTGTAGTATATCTACCATCCTTGGGTCTAGCTCCACTGATATTACATATTTGGCTTCTTGTAAAAGCCTATTCGTTAATACTCCTAGACCTGGTCCTATTTCTATTACCAAATCTTCTTTTCCTATATTGGAATTGTTTATAATCTCTTCTATTACACTATTATCTATTAAAAAGTTTTGGCCTAAACTTTTATTTGCTTGAATTTTATATTTATGCAATATATATTGCGTTTCTTCATATACATCCATTCTCTATTCTCCATTTTATAATAAGGTTGCTCCAATGATTCCAGCATCATTGCCTGATTTTGCTACTAATATCTTAGGGGGATTTTCTTTGTTAAATAGATACTCTCCGTTACAAATTTTTTCTCTTAGCCTATTAAGAATTAATTCCTCATAATGGGACATGCTTCCTCCTATACTTATTGCTTCTGGTTCTAATATATTAATTATATTAGATATTCCTATTGCAAGATTTTCTACATATTCTGTGAGTAGCTTACTTACTCGTTGGTCTTTCATATTTTCTTTTATGATTTTAGTTAATTTACTAGCGTCAATATATTCATTTATACCTAATATTTTTTGCATTTCATCTTTAAATTTTCTCTTTGAGCAATATGCTTCAAAGCACCCACAATTACCACAATTGCACTTTTCTCCGTTTTTATTTATTACCATATGTCCAAATTCAAAACCGGAATTTCTTTTAGGTCTTATAAACTGTCCATTTATGAATGCAGCTCCACCTATTCCAGTTCCAATACACAAAAATACACAGTCATCATATTCTCTTAATGAGCCATTATATTTCTCTGCTAATGCTGCACATTTGCCATCATTTTCTAATTTAATATTTAAATTATTACCACCTAAAACTTCTGTTAGTTGGTTCGCTATATTAAACTCTTTTATTCCCAAATTTACAACATTTCTTATACATCCATCTTTTGGGTTTCCTGGAGTGGCAATTCCAATACTATCAATTTGACTTAATCTGTATCCTGTACTATTAAGTATTTCTTTTACTCCATGCTCAATAGAACTTACTATATAGCTTTCTAACGCAGCTCTTCCTTTATCGTTCATATAATATGTTCTCTTCTCTATTATTTCATGATTATCGTCTACTAATCCTATAGCAATATGGCTTCCACCTAAATCGATTCCTATTTTCATAATTTTCTCCCAATATCTCATTTATATATATCCTATCATATATATGAAAAAAAATAAAGGGATAACTTCTTTTGATTTCAATATTAGTCTTTTTTATTTAATACTAAAAGCCCATAAACCATGTTTTTGTAAAAAATATGGTTTATGAGCTTTTATACAATTAAATCTATTTAATTATACTCCTGCTGCTGAGAATAAGAAGTTACCCATGTAAACTTGGATACAAGGTACTAGAACTACTAGAACAACAAATATCAATAAGATACCAACAATCGAGTATACAACTTGTGGTAATACTGCCATTATGTTATCCATTGTATTTTTAATATCTATGTCCATATACTCAAGTAATTTTTCCATCATTTCAGACAAGTCTGTCTGCATACCTACTTTAAGCATTTCTGTAATCATTGTAGAACCTAATCCAGCTTTTTCAAAAGGTTCTATCCATGAAGAACCAACTAGTATATTGTTTATTGAAGTTTCTACCATCGCTCTCATAACATAGTTATTAACTACGTTCTTACTTACTTCCAATGCATCCTGAATTCTCATTCCATTCTCTATGTTTAATAGCATTGCTCTCATTAATCTTGAGAAATCCATCGAATAGAATAGTTTTCCGAATATCGGCATGGTGTATTTAAAGTAATCGAAGTTATATTTGCCTTTTGGAGTATTTATATAAGAAACTATTACAGCAACTATTATAGCTATTATTCCAACTGGCACATACCAATGGTCAGCAATCCATTGTATTACATTCGAAAACGCTATAGTTATAGCTGGCAAAGTTGCTTCTGTACCAACTTCATCATACACAGATTGGATAGTAGGCACAGTATATAAGCTTCCTACAAATAATAATACTACTAATGCAACTAATTGAATTAAATTTGGTATTATTATCCCTCTTAATTTTTTTATTGTATCTGTGTTGCTATCTAAATATTTAACAGCTTGTTGTAGCGACTGTGTTAAGGAGCCAGAAAGTTCTCCAACTTTAATCATATTTATATATATATATGGGAAAACATTAGAATAATATTCCATTGTTGTATACATATATTCTCCCGCTTCTACTCCAGCTAATATATCTTCTAATATTCCTTTAAAGGTTATGTTCTCAGTACTCTGAATAATTGTACTTAAAGCATGTATATTATTGAAATCTGCTTTTTTTAGTAAATAAAAGTTTTGTGTAAAAACCATGATATCTCTTGTTGTAATTTTCTCTTGACTTGATATAGCTAAGTTTATTTTTTCTGTAACACTTTGCTTTTTTCTTCCTCTTCCTTGCGCTATACTTGAAGAGTTAGCACTCTTTAATATTTCATCAATATCGGTTACATTTTTTCTTTTAGGATTAACTCTTTTACTTTTTCTTCCATACCCAACTTGTACTATATCTATAGGTAATAAATTTCCACTTTTAAGTTTTTTTACTAAACTTTGCTTACTTGCACTTTCTACTTTGTTCCTTACTATTACTCCTTCTTTTGTAATAGCCCTATATACATATTCTGGCATCTTTTCCTCCTATTTTTGAAACATTTAATATCCTAAACGATTATCATTGTTGCCTTTTTTTATTTTCATCTGCATTATTGTTCTGTTCAAGGTTTCTATATTCTTTTCCTCTATTTGCGCTTTTGCTTGTTCTAGTGTTATAACATCATCAACAAATAATTTTGCAATAGAATTTATAAGTCCTATACTTCCGTTAGCAGAAGCACTTTGTATAGCATCCTCAACTTCTGATACGCTAAATTTTTCTTTTCTTATTAACCCTTGAACAATGTTATCTACTACCATAACTTCTGGTAATAAAACTAGCTTGCCGTCTCTTCCTCGTATCAATCTTTGTGATGTAACTAGTTTTAATAGTGATGCAATCATATATTTAATACTTTGCTGGTCTGAAATATCATAGAAGTTAATCATTCTATCGATAGTCTCTGCGCAAGATTTTGTATGAAGTGTACCTATTACTAAATGACCTGCTTCGGCAGTTTCTATAGCTGCATCCATAGTTTCTCTATCACGAATCTCTCCTATTACTAGTATATCGCAATCTTCTCTTAAGCAGTTTTTTACACCATCTTTATATCTAAGTACATCTTGTCCAACTCCAACTTCCTTTTGAACTATAATAGACTTTTTGGATGTATGCTTATATTCTATTGGGCTCTCAAGTGTTAATATCTTTTTATTTTGATTCTCATTAATATCATTTATTAAAGCATTTAATGTTGTTGTTTTACCAGAGTTTGTCTTTCCGGTTACTAAAACCAAACCTTGAGGCTGATACATCATTCTTCTTACTATATCAGGTACGCCTAATTCTTCAAACGTTGGTAATGTATTTTTTATAATTCTTAGCGTAAATACAGGGATATCATTTGATAATGATATATTTACCCTTAAACGTAATCCTGCAAATTCAAATGAAGAATCAAGTTTTTTCGTTTCTTTAAATACATTATCCTTGTCGACATTTCCTCTTATAAAATAATCATAAATATCAGCCATGTCTTCCACTGTTAAAACATCACATTCATCATAAGTAACTAAATTTCTTGCAATTCTTAATATTGGTTTTAGTCCACTTATTAAGTGAACATCTGACGCATCTCTCTCTATTGCTGATTTCAAAATATTATCTACATTTACCATGTCATTCTCCTTTTAATATATAACTAATTTAGAATTTAATTCTTTTAAAGTTGTATATCCATCTAATATTTTATTAAATCCATCTATTACTAATGGTTTATATCCTTGTTTTATTGCTTCTCTTCTTATCTCTAAGCTTGACTCATTATTTATTATTAACTCTTTTATTTCTTCTGAAATATTTAGAACTTCAAATATACCTATTCTTCCATAAAAACCACTGTTATTGCAATAACTGCATCCTACAGTATCATATGTGTGTTTTCCTTTAAAATCATATTCTACTCCATATTTTTTAGCTATTCCATTTATAAGGTCTTTTTCTTCTTGTGTATACTCCCTCTCTATTGCGCATTTAGGACAAACTCTTCTTACTAGTCTTTGTGATACAGATGTTGCCAAAGTACTTGCTATATCATAGTTTGAAACTCCAATTTTTCTTAATCTCGTTATAACTTCAATACTATCTATTGTGTGGATTGTTGATAAAACATAATGACCTGTTTGTCCTGCTTGCATAGCTATTTCTGCAGTTTCTCTATCACGAATCTCTCCAACAAGAATGATATCAGGATCTTGTCTTAGCACAGTTCTTAAAGAATCTGAGAAACTTGTTTTAGCATCAATTTCTATTTGATTTAATCCAGGAATTCTAATTTCTACTGGGTCCTCAATTGTAGTAACATTTATTTCTGGTCTATTTAAAAAGTCTATAATACTATACAAAGTTGTTGTTTTTCCTTCTCCAGTAGGAGCTGCAATAAGAACTATACTATTTCTCTTGTTAAAGCTCTTTTGTACTAATTCTGGGTCATTTGGAAATCCTAATTCAAATATTTGTTGAACATCTGCGTTTTTCTTTAATAATCTTAAAACGAATTTCTCACCATGAACATTTTTCTGAGAAGATACACGTATGTTGTAGTCGTTATACAATAGAATTCTACCATCTTGTGACTCCTGCTTTTCTTGATGCATATTGGAAATTGCTTTTAGTCTTCCTATTAATTGCGCTTGCTTTTCTTTTTCTATTGTTGCCGCTGTTACAAGTTCGCCATCAATTCTATATCTTACTCTTATATCATCATCTTCTGGCTCTATATGAATATCGCTGGCTCTTTTTTCCATTCCATTTTTTATTATAGAATTAACCAACTCTGATATATCTGCATTAACATCTATACTTTCAGTAGATGCCATTTCAATTGAATCTATGATATTTTGAACACAGCTATCAAAAGTTATATATCTTTCCATTATCAATCCTTTGTTTAGGAATAATAATCTCATAGCATCAAGCATCTTCTGATTTGCTGTATTTGAAAAGCATACTTTTATTTTTCCTCCTCCAACATCAAAAGGAATAGCTTTGTTCTTCTTAGCGATATCTAAAGGTAAATAATCTGTTATATTTATCTTTATATCGTCAGACATTAATATCATAGCCTTTTCACCAAGTATTTCTCCTATTGCACTAATTAATGCATAAGGATCACCTAAACGTTGCTCATATAAAATATCGCCTATCTTTTTATTAGAGTGAGTCTTTTGATAGTCTAATGCCTTATTAATATCCTCCTCTGTTACAACTCCTCTTCTTACAAGTTCTATACCTATTGGTTGTGTTCTTCTATTATCCATATTTTTTATCTCCTTATATATAAAGTTTTATATAAAAATTTACCAGTACTTAAGAGTATAATCAATTTGTTTGTTTATTAAGCTTTTATCTGGACTTCCTATTACTATGTTAACTGAAAGTATTTCTTTATCTACGTTGTTTACTACTATAGTTTTTTTACTTATTGAAAAAAATTTCACATGGCTTGATACTTTACTCTTACCTCTATAAATTCCTTCATCAGATTCATTATATTTGTACGTAGAACCATCTTCAAAAATTATTGTTTTATTACTGCTATCTACATTCGCATGCTTATTTGATTTTACATCAGATAAAAAACTACTATTAAATTTATCAAATTCGCAAGCATATTTTGCAGAATCTCTTACTATATTTAAGTTGCCATAAAAGAATGTGCTTATTGTCGTAACAATTCCCACTATTATAAGCATAACAATTATATATACAGTAAGTGTCATTAATGTTACACCTTTTTCAGATTTTATATATTTATTTTTCATTCTTTATATATTTCCTTTATCTTTAATTTATTTATTACTATTGACTTCTGTTCTCCACTTATATCATAAAATATTTTAACAGTTACCTTTTTCATTAGATTTTCTTTAACCGTATCTATAGAAAAATTTATAGTATAGCCCTCAGCTATTTCCACTTCACCATTATTTTTTAAAGTGTTTAAAAAATTTTCATCTACTTCTTCAAATGATTTTTCATCTACTTTTTCTAGTACAATTGTTGCATATGCCATTGCATTTGCACTTTTTTGTATTTCAATCGAATTGTTGCGTATACTTGCCATTAAAGTAATTATTAATCCTGAAAAAACAGATAATATAATTATTGATAAAGTTAAATCAATACCAGTAACACCTTTATTGTCTAAAATTTTCATCTTCTTTTTTTTCATGTTTATCACCTATAAAAAATCAAAAAATTTGTGGCTATCAATACAATTATATTCGTTACGCATAAATAAAATCCTATCGGTATTGTCTCTTTAGTTGTTTTCTTTACATATTTTATCCTTTTTTCTTTAATTTTATCAAATAATAATGTAATTGCTATTGCAAGTAATGTAAAAATAACTGTTAGTACAGAACAATATTCATATGTGAAGATAACCATTAATGTCAATAATATTAAGCAATCTATAGTGTAATTGTTTTTTAATTTTTTCTTATAATATAAGATATTTATTGTTGTTAAGACAACTAATAGCACCAAATATATGACATATCTATATATATTAGCAATTTCTACTATGCATAGATATATTATATATAATGATTCTACTATTATTAAGTATAAAACAAGCTCATTTTGTATCTGCTTTTTTTCATTATCAATTCCTGACACGATAAATAGACCAGCTATATAAAGCAAGCCAAATATAAAATATGTAATTATAGAAGCGTTTAAGTTTTGTAATCCTAACTTTATTGATAATGCAAATAATACAAATACTAAGCCTGAACATAGTTCTAAAATAAAGTATCTTGGGCGTATTTTTTCTTTGCAATATCTACATCTTCCTCTTAGAAATATATAGCTAAATAGCGGAATCATGTCCCAAAACGACAATTTATGATTGCAATGTGGGCAATAAGACCTAGTATGGGTTATATCTTCTCCTCTAGGTATTCTATAAACCGCCAGAGTAAAGAAACTTCCAAAAACTATTCCTGTTATAAAAATATATATGTAAATTAATATGTCCATGGTTCTCCTTATGTAAAAAAGGTTACCTAATAGTTCTTATTTATACATAGTTTTAGGTAACCTTGCTTACATTATTTAAATTTTACTATTTATTAATGAATTGTATCCATATAGTTAATTGCATTTTTCATCATAGTGTTTTCAGCTGTAGAAGCTGCTTGTGTGTTAGATTTTGCATTTTGAGCATATTTAACTATACCATTTTCTCCTACAACTAAGCTTATACTAACTCCAGCTAGTATTAATAGTACAACTATAGTTACAACTAAAGCTACCAATGTGATACCTCTTTCTTTCTTAAACATATAAAATTCCTCCTTTGATTTATTTTTTGTATATATTTATATTTAAATATAACCTAATTTATTTTATTCCTCCAGTACTATTGAAGAAATGATCTGTTGAATCTGGATTTGAATTTGTATTTGTATTTTCTCCAGATGTATTCCCTCCTGGTACGTTTATTGTAGTATTTCCAGCAACTCCGGCAGATGCTGGAGCAAAAGGATTAGCTTTACCTGAATCATAGCTACGGTCTTCTCTGTGCATTGTTAAATCTGAATCAGTTATTTCTAACGTTATATTTTGTTTTGGATAATCTACAATTTCTTGACTTATTTCATCTTTTATTGTATTTGATGTTTTATAAGCTTCGACAGTACTTGGAACAACTTTATTGGTTGGTATATAATCGTAAAATATTACTCCCAACATTAAACATATAGCTAAACATAAAAGTAATATTATAAATATTTCTTTTATAATTGATTTCATGAATATACTCCTTCCAATAAATTATTGACCTCTATTTTATGAATTGCTTTCTTGATTTGCATTGTCGGTCGTATTATCTTGTGTTTTTTCTTTGTTTTCATTTTTATTTGTGTTATTTGTATTTGAGCTACTTGTAGTAGGTGAAGTCACTGTCTCTTCTTTTATTCCTATATTTGATACAGTGAACGTAGCAGTTACTTTCGTATTATCTTGTGTTGATGAATTACTGTTACTGTTGCTGTTACTGCTTGCAGCTCCTGCTGATACTATCTTAAAGTTTTCTATTCTAAAAGCAAGTTCAGAATCATTTTCTAGTGAATATATATAATTTATAATTCCAATATAGCTTCCTGTAATTGTAAAGTTTAGTGTGTACTTATTATTTACTCCTGTTGATACAACATTCCATGTTAGAGCAAGTCCTTGATTAGTTGCATAAGTTCCAACTTTATTCCATAAGAATTCCATAGCATATGTTTGTTCTTGATTAGCTTGTTGTATCTCTGTATCTGTACTTATGCTAGCTAAGTCTAAATAACTTTGCTTGGCTGAAGTTAAATTTTTAATAGAAGATTGCAAATCATTTAATTTTTTCTTGTAAGTTGCATTTTTTAAATTGTTTAATTCTTCTATTTCCGAGTCTAGTTTCATGCTACTCAGTTTTATCTCTGGAATGCTTAAAATCTTAAATTGACCAATTGAAATTCCTCTAAACATGCAAATTATTATAATTACAGTCAAAAGTATTGAAATCACAGAAATCAATATGTTTTTCATGGCAAATCTCCTTCTATTACAATTTTTACAACACTACCTTCTTTTACAGCTTCAGAAGACATTACCGATGTTGGTTCCAATACTCCTTTTGATTTTAGTAAAGCTTTAAAATATGCTAATTGTTCATATTTACTCGATTGAGCATTAATAACAATCTTTTTTCCACTAGGATTTTCTATTGAAGTTAATTGAACCTCTTTTGGAATAACATACATAATTTCGCTTAATAATGTCGTTATCGAATTCTTGTATGCGTTTTTATCGTTTAGTGCATTTGTTGCATTTTGCAAGTTTGTTGTAAGAGTTGTATATTCTGATGTCTTCGAATCTACTTTTCCTTTATCTGCATCTACTAGACTAATTTGTTTATTTATATCTGCTTTGGTTGCTTCTATGCTATCTTCTTTGTTTTTTAATTCAAAACTTATATATTCTACTATTCCTATATATAGCACAGATAGAATCAGTACTCCTGCAAGATCACGAGTAATCCATCGTTTTACTTTGGAAGAGTCTATGTTTATTTTATTTTTTCCATTGTTTTTTCCTTTTGACTTTCCTATGGTAACGTCAGACGCTAATGCTATACGCAACTGCTCGCCAAAACTTTTCTTATTAAAGTTTACATTTTTTAATCCATAGCCCAGTCCTTGCAAAGCTAAAGATATGGCTGAATTGACCTCAATATAGTCCTTCATATTTATTTTTGGACTATCTTCTATAAAGAAAGGTTTTAGTATTTGGCAATCCATACCATTTAAAATTTCTTCAAAATACAAGTCTATATTATTTATTACAGACGCTGTACCAGTAAGATAAACTTTATTAATTTTAAATAGAGATGTTCCAATGATTTCTTTTACCTGCGATGCTATTGTATACAGTGTTGGAATTATATCCTCAAGATATGAGCTTTCTTGTTCCTGTAAATTTCTACCTTCCATCGTATAGATAGTTGTATTTTTACATATTTCATATGCTTTTAGATATGAATTTTCTTTTGCATTAATTGCATCAAGAATTTGTGCAGCTCCAGCAGGAATCTTTTGAATATTGTAAATTTTTTCGCCTACTAAAGTAGTCACTACTGTTTCATCTTCTATATTTACAATTATAGCATTTTCCTTTGGATTTAAATTTGCAATATTAGGTAAACTTAAGGAAATTGGTGTAATTGCTTCAAGTTTTTTTCCTTCAAAATCCTGTAATACTTTTGTTATCTTCATTTTATTTTCAGATACATGTATTACCTTAATTTTTTCTTTGTCATTTTGGTCATTTACTAATACATATCTTGACTCTAGTGCATTTGGATTATATTGTTTGTCAACGCATAAAGATTCAAATTCAGTATCTATAGCCTTGGCCAAATCTTTTTTGTTTAGCAAATCAGACATATAAAAATAATTATACATCTCATCTGAAATGTTAACACTGATTGGATCCTTAAAGCTAAAGGTTTCTGATATAATCTGGTCTACAGTTTGTTGAAAATTCGAGTATATCTTTATTCCAAAAGCATCAATTTTTAAGTTGTCTTTTTCTCTAGAAATTTTTGCGTATTTAATTATATTTTTGTCTACATATATACCTAAACAACTAGCCATTTTATTTCCTTTCATCATTATTCTCTATTTATGTTTTGCAAATTTAAATAAAAAATACCATAAAAATATCAAATATATATCTTTTTATATTTTATACAATATTATTTTATCTTTTTTTGTAAAAAAGTCAACAGATATGTCTGAATAGTAATTTAAATGTAATAATGTAACATTTTTGAAATAGTTTTGTTTGTGAACTATGAAAGACTATTGACATTTTTATATTTCGCCAATAGTCTTAAAATATTGTTGTATAATATACCGTTTATAGTGCAATACTTTTTATAAAAGCAATTGCGATAATTAATGTTCCAAATATAATTCTATATACTGCAAAAACCTTAAAACTTCCTTTCTTTAGGTATTTTAACAAAAATTTTATTACAAGTAGTCCTACTAAAAAACTAGTAATCACTCCTAAAAAAAATGGTACGCTAAATACAAAATCTTTAAATTTTAGCACCGTAGCTGCAAACACTATTGGAGTAGATAATAAAAAAGAGTATTTAGCAGCAGCCTCTCTTGTAACACCCATTGCTCTTGCAGTTGTCATCGTTATTCCTGAGCGAGAAACCCCTGGTATAAAAGCCAAACTTTGGGATAATCCTATTAAGAAAGTTTGCTTTAACGTCATTTCTTCATATTTTGTTTTATTTTTTGCATTTTTATCTACAATATATAATACTATTCCCATTACAACTAAAGCAATAGCAATTATTATAGGTCTATTTAAAAAGTCCTCACAGAAATGGTCTAATAAAAATCCTATTATTCCCCCTGGTATAGTAGCTAAAACAATATACCAAAACATTCTTCCTTGAACAGTTTTTTCCTTTTTTACTACATAGCAAAATCCACCTTTTATCAGTTGTATCCAGTCTTTAAAGAATACTATAACAATAGCTAACAATGTTCCAAAGTGTAACGCTACATCAAATCCTTCAAAAGCTTCTTTAAATCCCGGTTGTGCCATCCATCCAAACATCCAAGGTATTATGTTTAAATGTGCAGAACTAGATATTGGCAACAATTCTGTTATTCCTTGTATAATTCCTAAAATTACCGCTTGATATATTTCCATCTTTTTTCTCCTTTTGTTTTTTATAATTATATTTTCTTTCCAATCATTGTATGAATATTTATTCTTCTATTTGTCTATCTTGATTATAGTTCATTTCTTGTTCTTTCGTTTTCCTTACATTTTCTATCATTTCTATGTCATTATTGTTCAATTTGCCAACCAATTTACAAGTATTGTCTAAATGCATATCTATTAATATTTCTTTTTTACTTAGCAATTTCTTTTTATTTTTCTTTCTGCCTTCTACATCAATCCTTGGTTTGTTAACCTTGTCTATTATTGGCATAAATATATTTTCTTCAGCCATTTTCTCATATACTGTTGGATTTTCTTCTATTGCGATATTTGCATAATTTTTTGCTTTGTCTGTTTCTCCTTTAATCATCGCTATTCTTGCTAAATAATAATATGCCCCAGCTTCAACTTCTTCCGCATCAATGCATTCTATAAAATACTTTTCTGCTTCTTCCAAGTCTCCATATAGTAAATTTAACTGTCCTAAACTGTATTTAGCATGATATAAATCACTGTTTATTTGAGCAGCTTTTTCGTAACATTCTTTTGCCTTTGCAAAATCATTTATCAACGTATATGTCATACCAAGATTATAGTACAATTCATAATCAGCCGGTTTATATTTTAACGCTGCCATATATACTTGTACTGCTTCTTTATATTCTTGTTTACTATTCAAAATATCCGCCAAAATCAAACTAGCCTCATAATAATCTGGTTTTCTTTTTAATAAGTCCGAAAGTATTTTTATTGCTTCGTTCTCTCTTCCCACATTTCCATATAATTTACCTATTTTTAAATATATATTTTGATTTTTGGGTTCAAGTTCATATACTTTCTCATATTCTTCTAGGGCTAATTCATATTTCCCTTTATTCTCATATAGCTCTGCTAACATCTTATGGCCTTTGCTAGAGTTCGGATACTTCTCAGTAAGTTGCAATAAATATTTTTTTGCCACTTCTTCTTTTCCTATTAATAGTGCTATTTTGCTTACCATCAAATCAAATGTCTCTGCGAAATCAATACTTTTAGCATACTCTAGCCATATAAAGAATATAGGAAGAAATACTGATAATATATAGATAATCAATTTTGTAATAAGCCCAAAACTTTTTCCCATGCTTAGCTCAATAAAATTTATTGCTATTCCTATAAATTGTAAAGCTAATAGATAAACGTAACTGGTATCATTTTTTCTTATCAATTTTAGAAATATTAGTATGAATAATACAAATGCAAATAGATTAAATATTATTTTTTCTAACATTGCTATCTCCTCTATTCGTTATTTTTTGAAAATTTTTCTTTATAATTGTCTATCGCTTCCTGAATTATTTCTTCTGCTTCTTTTCTTCCCATTATTTTATCTACTGTAGTTTTCTTTCCCTCCAATTGCTTATAAACTTCGAAAAAGTGCATTATTTCAGCTGATGTTTGAGCTGGTATTTCACTTATATCATTATATTCGTTTAAGAATGGATCTTTTTTAGCTATTGCAATTATTTTTTCATCATCTTCTCCATTATCAGTCATTCTTAATACTCCTATTGGATAACATTCAACAAGCGTTAATGGATAAATTTCCTCCTGACAAAGTACTAATACGTCTAAAGGGTCTTTATCCCCTGCATATGTTCTTGGTATGAACCCATAATTAGCAGGATAATGTGTAGCAGTATATAAAATTCTATCCAATTTTAAAAATCCTGTTGCCTTATCTAACTCATATTTATTCTTGCACCCTTTTGGTATTTCTATAACTCCTACAAAATCATCTTTCTTTATTCTTTCTTCGCTAATATCATGCCATATATTC
>CAMGAZ010000010.1 GCA_946008205.1 uncultured Clostridium sp.
CCCATGTATTCTTCTGGAACTGTTACTTCAACCTTCATTATAGGCTCTAGTAGAACAGATTTAGCTTGTTTACAACCTTCTTTGAAAGCCATTGATGCAGCGATTTTGAATGCCATTTCTGATGAGTCAACTTCATGGTACGAACCATCAACTAATGTTGCTTTGAAGTCTATAACTGGATAACCAGCTAAGATACCACTCATTGCAGCCTCTCTTAATCCATCTTCTGTTGGTTTTATGAATTCCTTTGGAACTGCTCCACCAACAATCTTGCTCTCAAATTGAACACCTGAGCCTGGTTCTAATGGTTCCATTTCAAACCATACATCACCATATTGTCCGTGTCCACCAGATTGACGAACAAATTTACCTTGAACTTTAACTTTATTTCTAATTGTTTCCTTATAAGAAACTTGTGGTTTACCTACTGTACATTCAACTTTAAATTCTCTCTTTAATCTATCAACGATTATGTCTAGGTGAAGCTCACCCATACCAGCGATGATAGTTTGACCTGATTCTTGATCAGTCCATGTTTTGAATGTTGGATCTTCTTCAGCAAGTTTTGCTAAAGCTATTCCCATTTTTTCTCCATTAGCCTTATCTTTTGGCTCAATAGCTATATCGATAACTGGCTCTGGGAATTCCATAGACTCAAGTATAACTGGGTGGTCTGGATCACATAGTGTATCACCTGTTGATACTTCCTTTAGTCCTACTGCTGCTGCAATATCTCCCGCATAAACTTTATCTATATCCTGTCTATGGTTAGCATGCATTAATAGAATTCTTCCTATTCTATCTTTCTTGTCCTTAGTAGCATTTAATATTGTTGTACCTGTTGTACAAGTTCCTGAATATACTCTAAAGAAACATAATTTTCCAACAAATGGATCTGTCATTATTTTAAATGCTAAAGCTGCAAATGGAGCTTTGTCATCTGTTGGGCTTTCTACCTCATTACCATCTTCATCAACACCCTTTATAGCTGGTATGTCAAGTGGTGATGGCATGTAGTCTACTATTGCGTTTAATAATTCTTGAACACCTTTGTTTTTGTAAGATGAACCACATGTAACTGGAACTATAGTGTTTGCTATTGTTCCTTTTCTTATTCCTACTTTGATTTCCTCTTCAGAAAGTTCTTCACCTTCTAAATACTTCATCATTAATTCATCATCTTGTTCTGCAGCAGCTTCAATCATTTCTTGTCTATATTTTTCAGCATCTGCTCTCATATCTTCAGGAATATCGCATACTTCTATATCTTTTCCTAAGTCATCTTTGTGTATAAAAGCTTGCATTTTTATTAGGTCAACTATCCCTTTGAAATTATCCTCTGCACCAATTGGTAATTGAACTGGTACTGGATGTGCACCTAATCTCGTTTTCATTTGCTCAACACATCCATAGAAATCCGCACCTGTAATATCCATTTTATTTACATATGCCATTCTTGGTACTTTGTATTTATCAGCTTGTCTCCAAACTGTTTCAGATTGTGGTTGAACTCCACCTTTAGCAGCTAAAACTAAAACTGAACCATCTAGAACTCTTAAAGATCTTTCAACCTCAACTGTGAAGTCAACGTGTCCTGGGGTATCAATAATGTTTATTCTATTGCCTTTCCAATGACATGTAGTAGCAGCTGATGTAATTGTAATACCTCTCTCTTGCTCTTGAACCATCCAGTCCATAGTAGCTGCACCATCATGAACCTCACCTATTTTGTGTGTTCTTCCTGTGTAGAAAAGTATTCTCTCTGTTGTAGTTGTTTTCCCTGCATCTATGTGAGCCATTATTCCTATATTTCTTGTTTTCTCTAAAGGAAATTCTCTTCCGTCTCCGGCCATAATTTTTCTCCTTTTCTAAATATTTTATTACTTCTTGAATTTTAACTAGAAACAAGTATTGCAAGGCAGCCAAACTAAAAAAGCGGAAACGTACTTGTTGTACGTTGAGCATTTTTTATATGAAGGCTAACGAAGCAAGACGAAGTTTATCGTTAAAATTTATAATGTGCGAAAGCCTTATTAGCTTCAGCCATCTTATGCATATCTTCTTTCTTCTTGAAAGCTCCACCATTTCCAGCTACGGCATCCATTATTTCTCCAGCTAGTTTTTCAGCCATTGTTTTTTCATGTCTCTTTCTGCTATATATAACTAACCATCTTAGTCCTAATGTTTGTCTTCTCTCTGGTCTTATCTCTAATGGTACTTGGTATGTAGCACCACCAATTCTTCTTGCTTTAACTTCAAGAACTGGCATTACATTGTTAAGTGCTTCTTCAAATACTTCTAGTGGATCTTTTTGCTCTTTTTCTTTTATGATATCGAATGCATCATAAACGATTTTTTGAGCAACTGTTTTTTTACCATCTAGCATTACATTGTTTATTAACTTTGTAACAACTTTGCTATTATAAATTGGATCTGGTAAAACTTCTCTTTTTGCTATATATCCTTTTCTTGGCACTTTTCTTCCCTCCTTATATAATTGATACTATTTTTTTGCCTAGTATCTTTGGTACTCTAAAAAGTTTAATACTATACTTCTCAAACTTTTCTAGTTCAAGTGCTATATAATCTATTCTAAATTTAAGAGCCTTAAATATTAGTAAGTTATATGCACTAGTTATTTAAGACCTATTTCTTTGGACGTTTTGCTCCATACTTAGATCTTGCTTGCATTCTGTCTTTGACACCTGCTGTATCTAAAGTTCCTCTTATAATATGATATCTAACACCTGGAAGGTCTTTTACTCTTCCTCCTCTTATTAAAACAACACTGTGTTCTTGTAAGTTGTGTCCGATTCCTGGAATATAAGATGTTACTTCATATCCATTTGAAAGCTTAACTCTGGCAACTTTTCTTAATGCTGAGTTTGGTTTCTTTGGTGTAACAGTTTTAACTACAGTACATACTCCTCTCTTCTGTGGAGATCTTCTATTAGTTGTTTTCTTTTTCATAGAATTGTATCCATGTTGAAGAGCTGGTGATGCTGATTTTGCTTTTGTAGTTGTTCTTCCTTTTCTTACTAATTGATTAATTGTTGGCACTTAAATTTCACCTCCTAATATATTTTAGCTAAAATAAAAAATAAAATAATAAAGCTATCTTATTCTAGCTCTATTATTCTACCATATTGTGCCACTAAAGTCAATGAAATATTTCTATTTTTTTGCGGTTTCCGTAAGGTTTTGCTATTATAATTTGATTTTTTATTTAAAAATCATAATTTAATTATAAAGCCAATTTCCCATTTCTATCAAGTTATTTTTATATGTAAAAATAACTTTGTAATTTTTTAGTATTTTTTATATAAAACTTCTTTGCAAATAATAAAACCAACTTATTTAAAAGTTAGTTTTATTATTTATTATTAGCTTTAATTTATTCTTCATATTTACTCTATTTATTTAGTTTTGTTCCACAATTGGCACAGAAGTTTGTTCCTGTTGGATATTTCGTTTTGCAATTTGGGCATTCAACTTCTTTGTTCTCTTCGGTTTCAGGTCTTTTTTTACCGCATTTCATGCAGAAGTTTCCATGATTTTCTTGTCCACATTCACATTTCCAGTTGTTTGTATCTTGTATTTGAGCACCTACTACCGCAGAATTTTCCTGTGCATTAGCAGTCGTATTTTGTTGTTTTACTGGTTCTGCGTCGCTTGGATTATATGTATTATTTGGCATTGAAACATTTTCTACCACATTTAGGGGATTTCCCATTCCCATATTTGCTACACCTAATCCGAAGAATCCGTTAAATGCTCCAGCATCATTGCTTGCCGCGTTTTGTACTGCGTTTGCATATGCTTCTGCCATTGTAGCTTTTTGTTGATAGCTATCGCTGCCAAATTCGTATTTATCAATTTTATCTTTTGATTCATCTGTTAATGTTACGCTTTCTACAACAAATGTAACAAGTTTTATTCCCCTATTTCTTATTGGTTCGTCAAATACTTGTTCATCCATTAATTCTCGAATTTCATCCGTTTGGCTAGGAAGAGATAATGCAGCAATTTTCTTATCATCTTCTCCTAGACTATTTGTTACATTTTGGAAAACTCCTATAACTTCCGCTCTCATTTGTTCTACTATATCTTCTTTAGTGTATTCATCTCTGCTCCCAGCAATCTCCATCATAAATTTGGCTGGGTCTATTATTTTAAAACTATATTTTCCAAAGCACTTAATTTCCACACTCATTGGCATCAAAGTGTTTGTTCTTGGATTTGTAAGTGGATGTCCCCAATCTTTATATGGAATTGGATTTTGTGTTCCAAATTTATTGTCCAATATCTCTTTTACATTAAAGTAGAAAACAGCTTGCTCTTTGGCGATTCCTCCGCCAAATTTAAACCTTTCCCACATATCTTTAAATACTGGGCCAAAGTCTCCTCCAAAAAATGAAGGTGATGCCTCTGTTTTAAATTCATAAACTCCTGCTTCAGCTGTTGCATCTAGTATCTTTCCGTTGTCATATAATGCTGCCACTTGGCCTGGAGCAACAATTATTCTACTTCCATTTGGTATAACTCCATCTTCTGTTGTAACTTTTTTCATCAATAAATTATTTCCCATATCATCTAAACGTATAGGTTTTAAAAATTGATCCTTTAGCTCCCCTTTTATAGCTTCTCCTGCTGCTTTTATTAATCCCATAATTTTCCTCCTTTAATTTATATACTATATAATTTAGTATTCTTTTCTTAATGGTTCTAAGCCTGATAGTACCCAATCGTGTACTCCTGTTGTTACAATACTTCCACAATATTCGCACCTTCCTGCAGATGTAATATTTAAAGGTGCACCACAGTTTGGGCAGTTTCTTGCATCCAAGTCATCAGTTCCTTCTTCTGTTAATTTTCCTTTAGTCCTTTCGAAAGTCATTTTATAAACAGTAATTCTGTATTGGTCTTTATTTCCTTCTACTACTTCTCTAGTTGTTGCATCTATTATATAGTCTTTTTTAGTCGCTTTTAGCACAACTTCAACAATGTCTTTGTCTTCTGTCTGTCTAAAGCCATATATCGTTGCATAATTTACAGCTATTCTATCTACGACGTTAATAGTATTATTTTTAATATATTCTTGTAATTGAGCCGAATGTTGTTCAAATAATTCCTCTGTTTCAAATGGTCTCATTTCTTCCCATTCTCTTTCAGTCCAAGCATGTTGCAATTTTACATATAAGTCTTTAGCCCATCCTAAAAATTTCTCCTCAGAAAACATTGGGTCTATCTCTTTTATTTTTTCTGCATATATATGAGTTTGTGGTACATCATGTACATTGGTTGTATAAACTGTTCCTGCAGCCACATTTACGTTTTGTTTTCCAACGTTATATAAAGGATCATTTTGTTGTATTCTTCTACCATGTTTTTTTATTAAACTAGTCACAATTATAATTAGTAATATTATAATTAGTGTTAATTTTCCTTCTTCTGTAGAAAATAGCCATACTAGTCCTAATATTGAGTCTCCTCCTTCAGAGTCGTAACTTCCTGAGTCCCAACTGCTAGATGAGCCCCAATCGCTACTTGAGGAACTCCAACTACTAGATGAACCCCAGTCACTACTAGACGAGCTCCAGTCACTTCCACCGCTATCATAACTATCAAAGCTTCCTACATCTGCATTTACCGACTTAAAATTCACCAAAATTATAGTTAGACTCAACAAAATTATTTTTAACAGTTTCTTTTTCTTCATATGTATCCCCTTAATTTTGATTTTCTATATCAATTTTCTATATCAATTTTCGATGTTTTTCTACATTTAAAGTATATCATACGATAATATAAAAAGCTACCATTTCAAACAAGAAACTTCTGTTAATTTTTCTAATAGATATTCAAAGTAGTCCCTCCAACTTTTTTTCTCTATTGGCTCTGTATTAATAATCTCTACTTTTTCTATTATTTTGTCATCTATTTTTACTACAATGTTGCCAATTTTTTGCCATTGTTCTACTGGAGCCTCAATACTAATTATTGTATTTATTTCATATTGTATATTGTCAATTTTGTCTTTTTTCACTGGAATAGTCTGTAATTCTATTTCTCCTAAAGTGGGATTTAAATATTCTTTTTTACCTTGTATTACATTAATTCTTTTTTCATTTATATTTTTCCAATTAGTAAATTCCTCAATTATCTTTGTTTGTATATTTACCATTTCATAGTTTGAAAATGTATATTCAATTAATTTTATACTGTCGTTTGTTCTAAACTTTTTCGTATCTGCCCCTAGCACTACTGTTATGATGTCCATATTGTTTCTTTTGGTCTCAGTAACTAAACATCTTCCTGCATTATTTGTAAATCCCGTTTTTACCCCTACTACTCCATTTAATACTCCCAATAATTCATTCGTATTAGTTATCTGCATTGTCCTATCATTTATATATATTGTAGCAACTTTAGTTCCTACAATGTTTGCAAATGTTTCATTTTGTAATGCATAATCTGTTAACTTTGCTAGTTCATAGGCTGTAGTATAATGCTCGCTGTTATCTAGCCCATGTGGAGTAACAAAATGAGTATTATTTAATCCTATTTCTTCAGCTTTTTGATTCATCATATCTGCAAATTTTTCAACACTTCCTCCAACATACTCTGCCAAAGCTACTGCCGCATCATTTCCAGACCTTAACATTAAACCATATAAAAGATCATTTACTGTAATTTTATCACCTTTTTTTACCCCTAGCCTTGAGCCTCCAGTACCTCCAGCTTTGCCACTAACTGTAACTTCTTCGTCCAAGCTTGTATTTTCTAGTACAATTGTAGCTGTCATTACCTTTGTTGTTGAAGCCATAGCAGATTTTACGTTTTCGTCTTTTCCCATAATAATAGTTTTTGATATTCTATCATATACAACATATCTTCTCGAATTCGTCTTCGGCTGTTCGGTAATATTATTAGACGATACGTCTATCAAACCATTTGTAATTTTTTTCTCTATGCTTGGCTCTAGAAAATCTCCATTATCCACATCATCCGCACAAACTGTGGATATTTGTGAAGCAAGCATAAAAATTATTAACCATACGTAACATATTTTTGCAATTATTCTTTTCACTTTTTCCTCCTACTACTTTAATAGATATATTAAATTTTAAAAATTATTACAAAAAAAAGAAACCGCTTCTGCAGTTTCTTTTACATTTTACATCATTCCCATTCTTCGTAAAGCCATTTCTTCTGGTGTAAGCCTTTCTCCCCTATCTTCTCTTGAATTACGAGAATCATCGGTATCGGCATCTTGAGGAGCATGTTTCATTCTGATTTCTTCTATCTTATCTGATGGGCAATCTCCTATTGTTTCTCCAAATATTTTTGCATATTCTTCTGGCGGAATATCGAATTTTTCTGCTTCTTCTCTCAAAGTTGTCGCTGTTCCATCATGCATTTCTATTTTTGCATCCATGTCTATTGCCACATCGTTATTTGGATTATTATCTATATTTTTAATATTTGTTTTTTCTGTTTCGCTTAATTGGTGTTCTGTTTTGTCAATTGTCTTTTGTAATTCTCTATCAGTAGTCCTGCTGTCATTCATAAACTCTTGTACCTCTCTTGTAGTTGGTTTTTGTGTTGAAGAATTTATTTCACTGCCAATAAATTTATTTTCTTCTGGGCTTCTCCTTATATATGTTGTTTCTATTATTCCGTATTGGCCTATTGTTACGGAAAAGCCTTCCTTTTGATTTGGCATTGTAAATAAAGCAGCAGTTTGCTGTTCTTTTACCTCTGAGCCGTCTCTATTTATGGCATATATAGTTTTACCAGTATTAACACCCTGCCTTTCTTCAAGACCCTCTATTTGTTCTACTTGCCCATCCGGAGTAATTCCCCAAAAGGCAAACTTTGAATTGTCTTTAGAATGTGAATTAGATGCAACTACAAATATTTTTGTATATTTTCCCTCAATATTTGCTATGTCTTCAAAACTTTTATCATCAGTAATTTTTTCTTGAGGATCTATTGTCGAGCAAGATTTTATATCGTCTTTTGTAAGGCCAGATTTTCTAGCTATTCTCTCTATGTTTTCTTCTTCGTTTTTGGTTTCTTCATGCCCTTCATCATTCTCTTTTTGGCCTAAACTTCCTTCTTGTTCCTCTTTTAAGTTTTTTTGTTCTTCTAATTCTTCCTTGGATAATGAAAAATCCTCTACTTCTTCCTCATTTTTTATATTTGGAATTGCTAAATCTTTTTGTTTTCCATACAACAAATTAAGTGGTTGCCCGTCTATTTCTTTCAGCACTTGATACATTTTAAGACTTATTTCTTCCATCTGAGCTATATATTCTTGTGAAAATTGAATTTTTGCATCGCTATCAATTGTTGCAACTTCTTTTCCATCTTGGTATAGTACAATTTCACTTTTTTCTATATCTTTTTTTGCACATACTTTAATAGAATACACATCTTGCATTCCATACATTATTTTATTATTCGAATTTTGCATTATTAACTGATTGTGATATGATATATTCCTAACTAAGTCTTCGCTTTTACTTTGATATTCCTCATATATGGATAACATTTGCTTTTCTATTTCTTTCTTTTTTTCTTCCATTATATCCTTCCTTTATCTATATATAGCCAAAGGCATAAGCCTCTGGCTACATTATCTTATAATATTTTTTTCATTTGTCTAATCTGTTCTAGAGTTTTAGCAGCTTCCGCGCTTGCTCTTTTTGATATTTCTTCCCCAGATAGTTGTCCACCTGCATTATTCTTAATTTTCTCTGCAAGTTGTTTTGATAATCTTTGTTGTGCTGCATTATATTTACTTTGATCTGTAAATGTACTATTATCATAATTTTGGCTTAATTTAGCTATAGCTACAGCTCTATCATGTGAAACTCCACTTTTCTCCATTTTTATAGCTGCTTCTATAGTCGAATAATCAGAGATACCTGTATCATACGACATTTCAGCTTCTTTCATTAGTTGCGCATTAATTTCTTTCAGTTCCATATCTGGATTCTTATCAAGAATTCTATTTCTATTACTTTCAGAGTTCACATATTGGTCCATGAATTGTTTTTCTTGATAGTTATCTCCATAAAGAACTTCTCCTGCAAATTTTGCTGCAGAGCTATTTCCAGAAAACAAATTATCTATTTTTCCGCCTATTTTATCTCCTACTACAGACCCTGCTGCCATTCCTGCAGCCATGCCTTTCCACGTATCTCCAAGGTCTCCACCAACAATACCTGCGCTTAACCCAAGAGCACCCATTCCTACCATTCCTAGCCATTTTCCATATCCTTTTAACATTGCCTTTCCAATTCCTTTTAATCCTCCAGCTCTTACATATCTACGATTTACAGCTCTTTTAAAATTGTTACTAATTTTCTTCTTACGATTTCCGAATTGATCTCCTGTTACTGGTGGAGTCGAATCTGGAGTTTGCGTATCTGTTTGTGGCGATGTTGAATTCATTCCAAGTAATGCTCTTTGTTCAGCAGTTAATTCACTTTCATCTATTTGTCCATCTGCTATTTTTTCTTCTAACGCTTCTTTCTCTGCTGCACGCACTGGGTCCGGAGAGTTCTGATATGCATCAGCAGCTGATGGTCCTCCTGGCGCTCCCGTACCAATCTCCGGTGTTGTTTGTCCCATAGCATCGTTCGCCAAAGTTTCCATAGCATCTGGGCTATTTGGATTTTTAGTTTGTCTTATCTTGTTATTATTTTGAGTTGAGGCATTTGCCTTTCCATTATTTCCGCCTTTTCCCTTTTTTAGTACATCAAATGCTTTCGCAGCAAGGGCTCCACCTGCAAATCCTCCCAATGCAGATTCTGTATTTCCTTTTACTCCAAACATTTGCTTTACTATCTTCTCTGCCGGTACTATAACGGCTAGCGCTACAATCGCATATATTAAATTGCTACTAGCTAAATCTAAAGCCGATAATACAAATACTCTATATAAAAGCATATGTATTGGCTGTAACAATGCATAAAACATATATTCCTTAAACCAGAAATTAAATGCTTGTGCTTTTCCATCTTTTATTTTATCTATAGGATATGTTAAAGCCACTAATGGTGCTATCATTGTAAAAAATGCAAGATATAGAAGTCTCTTTAGATATATAAATGTAAAATACACCGTATAGATTGTCAATCCACAATACATTATTGCGTATCCCATACTTAAAAGTGGGTCTGAGTATTGCGCTTTTATTCTTGCAAGCCCTGTGAAGTTAGTTGAAAATGCAACTTTCGACTTTTCTCCATAATCAAAAATAAATGAATGGTCTGCATCTTCAAAAACAGTTCCGTCTTTGTTTATATATACTACATTTAGCTGTTTAATCGCTCCGTGTTCTGCATTTTCTCCAGCCAAAGCATCTGTGATTGTTTCACTCATTGTCATAGTAAAAGCCATGATGTAGTGTAAAAAGAATATCAAGCATAAGGCTACTACCCAATCAACAAAGAATTGTTTATATTTAGCTTTATCCCCTGCACTTGAGCTGATTACAATTCTAATTCCTATATATAATAATACTGAAAGAAGTCCAACTATCGCTATATTTCTTAGAGCTACATACCATTGTGAGACAACACTTGTTAGCTTGTTAACTATTGACTTATCACTTCCACCTAGTTCTTGATCTTGGGTGTCAGTTGTTTTAAAAAAGTTAGCATCTAATGCCGACACATTACCTGCAAATATTTCTGCAGGAGTAAGTTTAAAGTTTGGTATAAAATAGTTTCCAGTCCCTGAGTCTATGTAATCTTTCACAATATATTTAGTTGGTCCATCAATAAGTTTAAACTCTCCACTCTCCAAAGCCTGAGTCACTTTATTTTGTTCAATTACATCAAAGCTATCTGAATCTAATTGTATTTCATCTCCGAAGAAACTACTCCCAATTATAGCTATTTGCAATATTTTATTGAATGCGTCTCCAAGTCCGTATAGCAAGCCAGCAAATTGGCTTAAAAAGTACTCCTCCAGCAGTATCCCCTAAAAATCCTTTCGTTCCTTCATTTTTCTCTTCGTCAGTCGGTCCCGACTCTGCCATCAATGTATCTATATCAACTGCATATACTGGTTTTATCACAATTGCAGTAGACAGTGTAAGCAGTATTGCAAGCGACGCTATAGTCTTTTGTATTAAATTACACTTCTTTAATTGTCTCATCCTTTACTCCTTTTATCGTTGTTGCCTCTTGGCATTTTCAACCATTTTATTTAGGTTAGTCTCTACAAATTCAAACTCTTTTGCAGTTGGAGTTATTTGTAATATTGCTGTATCTCCACCTACTTTGAGTAATCCTTCGCCTTTTCCGCATGTAACTAAAAATCCTGCCTCGCCCTCGCTTAGCTTAAATACCTCTTTTAGGTATTGAATTTCAGATTTATCTTGTGCTAATAATAATTTAGTATCAGATGATGTTAAAACAGCTTGTACTTCAGGTTTCTCATAGAAATCTTGGAATCTCTGAGAAATAATAGCTAATGATACATTTCTTTTTCTCGCACGTCTTGCCATAGTGTTTAAGAAGTCTACAGCCTCTGGATATGGAAGTAACATCCAAGCCTCATCAACTATAACTCTTTTCTTTGCTGCCTTTCTTCTATCTTCACTATTTTTCTTAACGTATTTTTCCCAAATCCATGATAATAGTATTTGTTGTGCAAGTGGTCTTGCGAATCTTTCTTCTAGTTGTGATATATCTAGATTTATGAATAATGTTCCATCTAATAAATCAAATGTAGATTGTCCATCAAAATATGCCATTTGTCCATCATATTCTCTTATGTATTGTTTCATAACCTTCAATAGGTAGCTATAATGAAATCTATAATCTGGGTTCGTATTGCTTTCTGCATTTTTTTGTAAACGCTTGTACCAAGAACCTATTGTTGGCATTTTTTTCTTAGTTCTTCCTAACATATCAGAAGAGTTTCTACTTGACGCTTCATATAAACTCATTGGATCACTATTTATTCCGTATGCTGCATATTCTTGTGCAACCGATTCAGCTATAATTTGTTTGGTAACCTCGTTTATATCTTGGCTTCTGGTACTTCCTCTTGCCATAGTAAGTAAAGCTTGTGTTACGTCTTCTACCTTGTTTTCAACGTTTAGTACTGCTCTTTCTCTTCCTGTTATTTCATCTTTAACAACCTCTGTTTCAATATCGAAAACATTAATAACTGTTTTTGAGTTTGGACTTAATACAACATTAATTCCACCCAAGCTTTCTGCAACTATGCTATACTCTCCTTCAGCATCTAAGGCTAAGCTTTGTATTCCCATAAGAACTGCCGACCTAGAGATTAGTGTTTTCATTGTTACTGATTTTCCTGCACCAGACTTAGCAAATATAACCATATTATAATTTGTAAGAGAGTTATGGAAATTATCAAACAATATAGGCACTCCAGTTTGTTTATTAAATCCTAGAGGTATACCTGTTGCATGTCCTACTTCTGATGTTGTAAAAGGAAATACAGTTCCCATAGACCTGCGGTCAAATGTATGTGTCCTTTTTATTTTGTCTTGAGCAAGTGGTAAGTTTGATTGAAATGCTTCTTCTTGCATACCCCATGCGCTTTTTATTCCAACTAGAGATTTTGACATTTCTGTTGATAATAATTTTGTAAGTTTATCTAAATCTTCTAGGCTATATGCAAACAATGTTGAAACAATTGAAGCTTCGTATAGTTTATTAAATCCTGCAGCTATTTCATCTCTTAATTCTTCTGCTTCTAGCCTTTTTTGTGCTAAACCGCTCTCTCTATTTATATTTCCTCTATCCGCTGCCACAATTCTTTCTGTTTCTAATTCATTAATAGTTCTATTTAACTCGTTTTGAGACCTAGATTCAGGAATAGGAGTGATATAAATTGATGTATTTATATCTCCAAACATATACATATCTCTAAAAAGTTCTGGGAAAGTGCACATTCTTGGAAGTGCGGAAACGAAGAAACTCCTTGCATATCTCTTAACATTAGAAATTATTTCAAGGTGATCTATATTGCTTGCATCTATTCCAGAAGGAGCAATAAGTTCTTTTATAGTTTTTTTGTGCAAAATTTCTATTTGTTCATCACTAGTATAATCATTTCTCTGCACTTGAAAATCACTATTTTTACTCTGTTGCTTTTTGTTTAACATTTGTCTTCCTCTCCTTTCTAACTTTCTCTTTTGCTTTTTCTGCTATATCTTTTCCTATCATTGCTTCATTTTCTTGAATAATAAGTTGTGCTAAATTATTTATAATGTCGTCTTCGGTTTCTACCTTCCTTTGATATTCTCGTTGTTTTTCAGTTTGTGCCTGAATAACTTTTTCGTTAGCAAGTTTCATTGCTTCTTGTTGTATCTGTCGATCTAATATTTCCATTTTCTTGTCCATGTAATCTGGTGCTGTAGAATATAATTCATTATATCCAGCTTTAATAGCTTTATCTACTCCATACACTTCTGCATCATCTCTGTTATATGCAAAGTATAATAAATCAGCCAGTTCAGTTGATGATAAAACTCTTCCTATAACGCCTGATACCGCTAAAGTTCTTATTATAGATTGTGCTCTGGTGTATAGTTCTGAAAATGCCATTTCTTTTATTTCATCTTTGTCAAAATCGTTTTGCCCTAATTCTTCTGAGAAATATGGTATTATAATATAGTATTTTTTGTTTAGAATATTTTTATTTAAACTCATCTTTTCGGTATTATAAATAATATCTTTTCCATATTCATACAAGTTTCTATCTTTAGTAAATTCATATAAAGCTTGCTGCTTTTGCTCATTTGATGCCGTTGGAGAAGCTACAATATTTTGGTATCTTATCTTCGCTCTATTGTATTCTTGTTCTATTTTATCTACTTCTGCTTTATAAGTTTGAATACTACTTTCTAGATTTATCTTTCTAGTTTGAGTATATATTTGTACTGGATGTGATAACGTATTTAAAAATTGAATAAATCCTTCTTCAACTGCTACTTTCTCAGCTTGAGACATTAAATCGTAATTAATCCCTTGGCATTCTATAGCCATAATGTATCTAGCACCTTTTTTTTGTATTATCATGTTATCTTCGATCTTATCAAACTCCATAAAGTCAAATACTGATGCAACATTATATGTTTTAGGTCCTTGTTTGTGTGGTTCTTTCGTTTCTGGCATGTTCAGTTTATTTTGTTCTTCTAATGCCTTTTTCTCTTTTACTTTCATGTTCATATATATAAACACTAACACAACAGCTAATACTGCCATAATGCCAAGCATTACATATAGTATTATAGTTAAAAAATCTGTATTATTTGTCATCTGTTTGTTCCTCCTTACCATCATAGATATATATTTTATTTTTCTTTTGCTTAAATTTTATTACTCTTTTTATTACATCATCTAGGTTTTCTCCTGCTACCACTTTAGTTGATTTCATAATTCCTATATTAGGTACTTTAAGCATTCCAATTCCATAGCCTATTAATGCAAATAGTAAGATGGCAATCATCCCTACAAGTCCCAATTTCATAATTTTAAATATAAGGTAGAATATTAGTCCTACTCCAGCACCAATTGCTGTATAAATTAGACTTTTGGTTGTAAATATGAATAAAATTCTTCCCTCTCCTTTGACATTTCTAGGCAAATTGTATGTCCCCATATTTTTCCTCCGTTATATCATAATTCTATAATTTAAATTATAACATATAATATCTTAAAATGTAATAAAAAAAAGAAAAAAAGTGCATATAAATGCACTTTTAATTTTATCGTAATATATGTGTAATATTTTTGTAACACTATGATTTTATTTGACTTGTCATTGAGTAAATAACTCTTACTATTGATGTACCAGCAAATATTAATACTGCACCAACTATGTATGGTATCATTGTTTTCTTGTATTCTGCTTTTTCTTCAGCACTACCAATCATATATTTAATACCAATAACCAATAATATAACAATTGCTATAACGATACCAACAACTTGAACTATTGTAACAACATTTCCACCAATATTTTGTATTGCAGTTCCATTAACGTTCTGACCACCATTCTCAACACCATTAATTACTGTATTGATATCAGGTTTTGCATATACTGTTCCAGCAATTGTTGCAATTAACATTACTGCTAATAATATTATTGATATTATTTTTACTGTCTTTTTCATATTTATTCCTCCTTA
>CAMGAZ010000011.1 GCA_946008205.1 uncultured Clostridium sp.
TTTTTATTTACGTATTTTGGAACTCTTCCTTCTCTTTCACAAAATTGCATTACTTGTTCAAATGGACTTTTCCCTTCAATAGAATTGACTTTTTCTTCTAGTTCCAAATAATCTCTTAGTATACCTGTTATTTCAAAAGGATCCATTTCATTTTTGGAACCTTTTGTTTTAGGAATAGGTGGTAATTCTACATTCCATAAATCTATACTAGAAGCAATTTCTATTATTTCTTGTATTTGTTCTTTTTCGCTTTCATCTAAATCTTCAAAATTTTCAAAACCATTTAAATATTTGTTATATGTATTTTGAATTCTTCTTAAAATTGCATAATAATGTTGTTCTTGTTTATTTGAACTAGTGCTACTTGGAAAAATTCCATCATGCTCTTCCATCCATTCGGTAACTATAGCTAAAGCTTCTAAATCATCTATTGATTTCATATTTTTAAAATCTTTTTCGATTTTTACTGTTAAACTATTATTAACTAAATCTATTACTATTGGTCTATTATTCTCACTTATAGGATTATCTTCGTCTAATGCATATATTGCACGTCCTAGTTGTTGTAAATATAATATCCTTGAGTTTTCATCTAATGCTCTAAACCAAACAATTCCATCTATTCCTTCTATATGTAATCCTTCATTAGCCTTATTCATTACAATCATAAAGCTTGTTTCATCTGTAATTCTTGCTTCAAATTCATTTAATTCCTGTCTATTTTTTTCTTTAGTATAACTTCCAAGTAGTGAATTGTATATTGGAGTAATATCTGTATCTTTAAAAACTTGAGTTAAATAGTCTTGATACGCTTTTATTTTATCTTCTCCAGTCTTTTCACCTATTCTATTTCCATTTTCATCTTCTATTTTTTCTTGGTTTGTTATGGGAATAAATACTATATATTTACCGCCCTTTTTTACATTTTGCCTTAAAATTTGTTCTTTTCCAATTCCGCTGTTAAGATGTTTTCGAGCAGTTTCTTCAATTTCATCATCAATTTCTCTATTTACTTTTGATTTTAATTCATTATATATTTCTAATTCTTCAGCTTTTTTTGATTCATCTTCTATAATTTCTATTTTTTCTTTCAGCTGATCTAATTTTCCAGAAGTTATTAAGTCGTATTTACAATAAACCAATTTAGGATTTACTACATAACCCATTCTGATGGCATTTTC
This sequence comes from uncultured Clostridium sp., assembly GCA_946008205.1. Lineage (GTDB taxonomy): Bacteria > Bacillota > Clostridia > TANB77 > CAG-508 > CAG-245. The sequence goes on from CAMGAZ010000011.1 coordinate 1,182, forward strand.
TAGTGTCATATTAGATGCTATATGTTTTCTATGTTTTATTTCATCATCCGTATATCCTAACTTTCTTGCAGTTTCTTCTGCCATATCTCTTTCATCAACATCTCTTACAGGTGTTGCTGTAATTCCTAAAACTTTTACATTTTCGTTTTGATTTTCATATAGCTTATCTATGCTACTTTCCCATTCTTTTGCACCTGTTCTATGAAGCTCATCTGCTATGATTAATCCATAATGTGTATTTATTATTTCTTTTCCACCTTTTGCAATTAAATTTGGATATGTGGTAAATTCTATATTTGGAAATACTTCCTTTATTAGTTCATCTTCTGTCTTTCCAACTGTATCTTTCTTTCCGTGAACATATTTAACAATATAATTTTTTATCTGATGTATAATTTCGTCTTGTGGTGCCATATAAAGTATTTTTTCTTCAGAATGTTTGTTTGCGTAATTTATCATTTGAGCAAGTGCAACAAAACTCTTTCCTGCACCTGTTGGCAAAATAACTTGTGCAAATTTTTTATTTTGAAAATTTTCATTTATATAATTATACGCTCTTTGTTGATAATCTTTTAGTCTTATACCTGTATTTTTTACATCATAAAATCCTAGAAATTTTTCAACTATCTCAATATTTATATTTTTCTTTAATATATCTTGTTTCTCATTTAACAATGTTTTCAAATTGCCATTGATATATTCGTCATAAAAGCCTTCTCTTGTAACAATATTTAATAAAATTGTGGGTATTTCTTTTTCAGAAATATTTGCTTTTTTTAAATCTTCATATATATTTATACATTTCTTTTCTTGTAATCTTTTTATTAATTCATTTCGTTCAGCAACTTTAAATTCTTCAATTCCTATACTTTTCCAATCGTATTGAGAAATTATAGCCTCAGCATAATATCTATTTCGTGGTATTGTGGTGTCTTCTTGAATTTTACTAAAACATCTTGTTATTATATCATTAGTATTTAGAAGACCTCCATTTTCTATAATTTGCATTTGTTCATCACTAGATAAACTACTTATTTCTTCTACTAATTGCTTTTCGTTGCCTTTTAAATTCAAATTAACTGATTCACTAAGTTGTACTCCTTTTTTATTTTGTCGAGTAATTATTTGTGGTTCAACTACAAATCCTTTTTCTTTTATATATTTTATTGCTTCTGTGTATTTTGGATTGTTTCCTACAATTTGTTCTATAATATTTGCAAGCTTCCTTGCATCATTTTGCCCTCTTGACAAATAAAACATATTTTTAACAATAGAATTTCCACTACCATATTCGACTTTGCCTTTAGTAATCTCATACATTCCTTCTATTGATATGTCATCTTTTACTGTATAATTAGCATTTGAGTCAGTAAATTCAATGTTTTTTCCACTATTAACAAAGTTAATAATTTCTTTTTTTAAATCATTAACTATATTTTTATCTATATTTTTAATTTGTTGAATTAAGCAAAAAATATCTACTATTTCTTTAGATATACTTTGAACTTGTTCTCCATCTATATCTCCATAATATATCTGTTCACTTGATGAAAAAGCACTTCCAATAGTTTTAACTAATGAATTATTGTTTTTTGAATTCTTGATAATAGGCTCCATTATCTTTTTCTTTTCTAAAACTGTCAGTTTAGCAATTATTTTATTCTTCTCTAATGATTGTAATTCATCTAAAGATTGATAACTGCTTATTCTAGCATGTGGAGCGCTATAAACAATTCCATCTTTCATTCTTGCTTTTGAAGAATTAATTTTTACAGAAGATTTATATCTTGCTTGTATTAATTCTTTCATCACATTCTCATCTGTTGCTTCATCTATTGCTTTTATATCTTCAAGTATTTCATTTGGAATATTATCTCTTTGTAGAACCTCATTTATTCTTTTTTCAACTTCAGAAAGCATATACTGCCCTGCATTATAGCATTTTTCTCCAATTTCTCTTTTTGGAACTTTTATCATAACATATTTATTGCTAAACATATCTTCATATGTTCTTACAACATTTGCATTACTTGAAAGAGATATGCAGTTTGTTTGTAAACTATAGTGCATCTTTATGTGTGAAAACATTTCTTCTAGAGAAACTGTACTTTCATCAGAATATATTGATTTCTCTTTATTTCGTTCATTCCATCTTTCTCTATCAGTTCTTATTTTAGAAAGATGGCTATTTTCATCTATTGAAATAACACCTTTTTCTAAATCTTCAATATCTCCATCTTCCAGAACTCTAAAAAAGTAATAATTATCTTCATCACTTATTATATTAAATTTTTCTATATCGAATACTTTATTCATAACAGCCTCATTTATATTTTGGGTTTCTTGCTTAGACATAGTTATCTAAAAATATTATAGCATATATACTCCTTTTTTCCACAATTTCTAAAATTTTATTTTATGTTTTCATAACTTAGATTTTAAATTATTGCCATATTTAACTGTTGCAGGTATTATTACATAATAATTTGGTTATTCTTTATTACTCATATTATGCACCTCCATGTTTTCAAATTTTGCTGAAGGGCAAATTAAAAAAGTATAAAAGTGCTTTATAAACAATAAAAATAGAGACTTTACTATTTCTAGCAAAATCTCTGTACAAAAAATTACTCTTAAAGGGACATCCATTTAGGTAAAACTTACAAATTGGTTGCGGGGGAACAACTTGCTTACTATTTATTCCCTATTTATCAACGTTTTGCAAAACGCTGGTGTCAAAAGTGGCGTCAATTGGCACTTTTTTTAGTTTTAAATGCTGTGAAATTTTTTGAAATTTTTATGATTTTTATAAAATTTTGAGAAATAATAAGTGTAATTAATTATAAAAATTAATGTACTCATTTATTAAGCATACTAATTTTAGTCAAATGAAATATTAAAATTTATGATTTTTGCTTTACTTTTGTGCCATTTTATGTTATACTATTGGCATAGATGTAAAAGGAGAAAAAATGAAAAAGGATATAATTGATACACTAAATAAAAATAATGGTGTAATGAAATCACGTCAACTTGAAGACTATGGATTTTCAAGAACATATATTTCTAATGCAGTAGATAATGGACTTATTGTTAGAGAAGACAGAGGCATTTATGTTACAAAAGATGTACTTGAAGATGAAATGTATATGTTTCAACTAAAAAATTCAAAAGCAATTTTTTGTAATAACTCTTCCCTATATCTTTGGAATCTAACTGAAAAAACACCTGATAAATATGATGTTGCAGTTCCAATTAACTATAATCCTCATAGAATAAAAAATATTGTAAATATTTATAGAGTTAAAGATGAAATTTATGAGCTAGGAATTATCGAGAAAAAAACTCCTATTGGAATGTCAGTTAAAACTTATGACCTTGAAAAAACACTCTGTGACATTATTAATAATAAAGATTGTATGGATCTTGAAACAAGAAATAAGTCAATAAGAGAAATATTTCAAAGAGATGATTTCGATATTGATAAAATGTATCAATACGCAAAAACAATGAAAATATATGATAAAGTAAGTAATTATGTGGAGGTTCTTCTATGATAAAAAATGAAAAAAGTCTTATAGATAGGGCTAAAAATTATGCTGTAAAAAATGATATTACTGTAAATGATGTTTTACAAAATTTTATGTTTGAAAGAGTTTTAGAAAGAATTTCAAATTCAAATTATAAAAACAATTTTGTTTTTAAGGGTGGCGTGATATTGAGTTCAATAATAGGATTAAGTAACAGAACAACCTTAGATATTGATACTAGTTTAAAAGGTCTAAATGTTTCTGATGATGATCTTACAAATATTATTAATGAAATATTACATATTGATTTAAATGATAATGTAAATCTTAATATCTACAATTATAAACATATTGCACTTGAACAAAATTCAAATGGTATAGAATATAAAATTACCGGACAATTTGGAAAAATTACAATAAACTTTTTACTAGATATAGTACAAGATAACAATATTACTCCACGTGAAATTGAATATAAATATAAAGAAATATTAGAGGATAAATCAATAGATATTCTTACATACTCAGTTGAATCTATGCTATCCGAAAAATTTTATGCAATAATAAAAAATGGTGCAAGAAGTAGTAGAATGAAAGATTATTATGATATTTATATTATGAGTAAAATGAAAATAAGTAAAGAAAATCTTAAAATTGCAATTAAGAATGCATTTGATAAAAGAAATACTAAAGCAGATATTATTGAAGTACAAATTGAAAAAATAAAGAATAGTAAAGAACTTTCTGAAAGATGGCAAAATTATAGAAATTCAAAATCATATGCTAGAAATATAAAATTTGAAGATACACTAAAAGCATTAGAAAAAATTAAAAATATTTATAATTCGTAATAAATATTTTTAAATAGGTTTCCAAAGGGCAAAGCCCTTGGCACACAGAGAACTTTTTAAAGTTCTCTAGTGTGTTAGAGAGAAGTGAAAACACTATATCAGCAGTAGTACATTTAGATGAAGAAACTCCACATATGCACCTAGTTTACATACCTGTTGTCCACTTAAAAGACTCAAAAAGTGAAAAAAATATTAACAAAATATCTTGCTATGAATTTTGGAAAGGCAAAAATAGTTATAGAACTTTGCAAAATAAATTTTATGATTATGTTAAAGAAAATGGCTTTGAACTTGAAAGAGGTGAAATTTCAAATAGACCTCATATAAAAACAGAAAAGCTAAAAGAAATAACAAATTATAATCAAACTAAAAATAAAATAAAAAACTTAGAAGAAATTAAAAAATATTATGAAGAATACATCTCTACAATGTATAAAACAACAAGGTTTAAATGAATTATCACTAAAATGTCCCCTAATAAATTTATACTCTTCTTTATATCCAGTAGTTCTATTAATAATATAATAGGAAACTCTTGCTTCCTTTAATTTAGAAATCACATAATTCATAGACCTATTAATTCTAAGTCCAATTTGAATTACCATATTGTTATAGTTATTAGAATTGTTATTGTTCAAATTAGAATTATTGCCATTAACATTGCACACATTATTGCTATTATTAGCAGAAGGCGAGGCAAGCCACCACTTATCAGCTAACCCCAAAATTAAAATATAAAAATTTAACTCGCTATTTTTTTATAACTTTTCTATCATAAAAATCAACTGTTTCAAAAAAAATTTAGTCGATTTTGTTACTTAGAGCAACAAAATCGACTATTCTATAGTCTTATTTATTTTTTTCAAGCTTGTGTATCACAATTTTCAAGTTTTAAGGCTTAAATGACATCTCTAAACGAAGGACCCTCAGTCATTTTTCGCCTTGATTAGAGATATATGGAACTTGAAGCTCAGCTACACAACCACAACACTACAACGAAACACTGGCAAGCAACGAAATCCTGACGTCATTTTGCGAACAGCTGTGATTGCCCAAACAAGATTCATAGCCCCTAACAGCGCACACAGTACCGCTCCAGATCACCAGAAGGCGAAACAAACCACCACAATGAATGATTATAAAATGGATTATTGGTTGTATTTCCATTGTTATCTGCTGCTCCATATATATCACTTCCTACAATTTCACCTGTTGCTTTATATATATATCCTGGAGCATATTTTGTGCTATATTCACAGGTTATTTGGTGGTCTTTAGCTGCTGTTTGTTTATTATATGCTTTGCACCACTGCTCTGCACTTGCTCCTCCTACTAAAGTTTGAATTTTGCCTTTTAAATTTCCATCTGCTTTATTTACCTGGTCTTTTATTCCTGCAAATATGTCTGCATCAGCCAAATAACATGCTGCTTGTTCACTTTCATTTAAACTCTTAAAGTCTACACTTCCTCTATTAGCACTCCATTGGCTATTTACACTCTTATAATATGATAGTGTATTTACTGATGGTGTATATGTTACACTATTAGAATCATATATATAATATTCATCATCTGGTGTCAAATTTGCCTTTTTTTGTATTGCTTGTCTCATTGCTCCTGTAATATTATTAGAATGTGATTCTAGCTTTGGTACCCATGCGCCACTTACTTCCTTTGTTGTATCTGGCACCCAGTATGTTGGGGTTGATACTAAATATGCTGTTTTGCCATCATCACTTACATCAAATAAATACCAGTCTAGTGTTTGTCCGTCTATATTTGCAGTTGTTCCTATTTTTGTTCCTGCTGGTGTACTTTTTGTTAATGGTTGTGTTTTTCCGTCAGAATCTGTATATGTTATATTTCCACTTCCGCCTTCATAATCTACTTTTTCTGCTGCTTCCAAATCATTTGCTAATTTGTTTAGTTGTGCCATTTCATTTTCAATTGATTTGTTGGTTTCTTCTCTTGCCTTTTTTGCCTGTGTTATTATTCCATTATTCCCTACTACTAAATCTATTGATACTCCTGCAAGTATTAATAAAATAACAATTGTAACTACAAGTGCCACCAAAGTGATACCAGAATTTTGTCGAGGATGTGTCAAGTAATCGTTTGCGACACTCCTTAATGTTGATTTTTTATTCATTTTTTTATTCCTCCTTCGTTTGTATAAAAGATAAAATTTATACAAATTATATATAAGTTTTTATAATTTTTGTCAATGATTTTTGACATTTTTTCTGCTTTTTTTTAAATATTTTTTATTAAATTATGCAATCTAATTCACTAATCAGTGTTAGCTGTAATGCTTGATATATTGGGCTTTGTTTGTCTAAATATACAGTATTATTTTTTTTGATTACTTTCTTCGTTGTTCAATTTTATCAATGCTTTTTTTGTCCTTTTTAAAGTTTGTTTTATTTCTTTCAAATATTCTTCAACAGAAACATCAATTTCGACTTCTTTTTCTATTGTTTCAATTTCAACAACACCTTCTTGAACTTTTATAGCACATATTTTAGCTAAACAAGTGGCTCCAAATTTTGAAAAAGTCTGAAAAAATCCCAAAAATAAAAAGACTGTAAAATCAACGTTTTCAGCCTTTTTTAGAATTTAAAAAAGAGGCAAAATGCCTCAAAATTGGTTGCGGGGGATAGACTCGAACTACCGACCTTTGGGTTATGAGCCCAACGAGCTGCCAACTGCTCCACCCCGCGATATATAACATAATTATTATACAACCTGTAACATGAGTTGTCAATATATTTTATAAATTTTTTATATTTTATTATATGCCGCCTTATCAAAAAATATGACAGTTTAGTTATTTTTATTTATCTGTTGAAATACTAGGGAAGTAAGGAAAAGAAGAGAAATATCTAGTCGACATAAATACTAAAAGACCGACCAAAACCGCTTAAAATCAACAAAGTTGATATTGCACAAATAAAATATAAACAAAATACAGATATTAAAATGTAATAAAAATTTAATAAAATCGCTACTAACGACTTCCGCAAGCCTATTTGAGAAGCTAACAAATAAAGGTAAAAATAGGCATTGAAAAATAAATCTTTGCATGTAATAATACAATATAGGAAAAAAGAGTTACATAATTTCAAAAAAACATTGAAAAATAAACAAAAATGGCGTATAATTAGTTATAGTGAAAATGTAAGGAGGAGCAAAAATGCAACAAAAATTAATTAAGGTAATATCGGCGTTATTAGCCACTACGATATAGTATGCTAACTCGGCAGCTCTAATAAGCTATGCAGCAGACAATTTTTTAAGTGATAATGAGCTCGAAAGCCAAGGAACATCAACCAACAACGAAAATGTTGAATTTGATGTTTATTATGATGGAGGAAAACATTCTACAACAGCAGATATTAATGCAACAGATACGAAATTAAATATTGTAATTAATGTAAAAAAAGCTGGATACTTGAAGGATGCAGTTGTTGATTTATCTGATTCGAATTTTGTAATAAGCCAAACAAGCGAATCTGAGAAGGTGCAATCTTTCGATGCAGAGAATAAAAAAATAGAGCTTAATCAAATAAACAATGGAGAAAAAGTTGTAGAAGCGATATCAATTGCAGCAGACAAGAAAGATGAAATAAACCAAGAAATGTTTAGCAAAGATAATAAAATAAAGCTAACTGCAACATATGTAGATGCAAAAGCTGAAGAAAAATCCATAGAAAAAGAAATAATTATACATACAGATTGGAATGCTCAAGAGGTAACTGCAAATTTGCAATATGAAATAACTAAATACATTCCATATTCAGTAAATGGTGTAAACAAAATAATAACACAGGGGAAAGTCAAATCATATGTAGAAAATAGCGTATTGCCTATAAAAGAGACAAATATTGAACTTGCTGCTCCAGTAATAAATGATGAGTATCCAGAAAAAGTTACAATCATTGCAAGAACAAATGCTACTAATGGAGATACAAACGGGAAAGATTTTACATCAGAGAACTGGTCATATGATAGTACAACAGGTAAAATAAGCATTAATGTAAAAAATGATGTTGTAAATGGAAAAATAAAATGGATAAAAAATGTAATGGACGAATACTTAGTTACATATATATACTCACCAAATGTGTATGAAGCTGTTAAAGATTCAACAGTAAAAGTTACATATAATGTTAGTTCACAATTAAGCTTATATGGAAATGGTACAACAATAAATGCAACAATTAATGGAGAACAAGAACAAAAGGAAAAATTAGGAGAAACTGTAGAATTTAATACAGAAGCAACAGCATCTATAAGCAAAGGATATTTATATAACAATAAAAATGCAAAAGACGAAAATAAGAAAGAGACAGAATATACAATTAAATATAATGCAAATATCTCATATGCTGACATAGTTGATTCTATAGTGCTAAAACAAGAAGTGGATCAATTTGTTACAGAACAAGGGGAAGAGAAAGCAACCACAGTTTCAGGAAAGAACTACGCATATGATAAAACATTAAAAATATCAAAACAAGAATTTGATGAAGTACTTGGAACAGACGGACAAATAGAAGTATTAAATAATTCAGGTGAAATTATAGAATCTGTTAACAAAGATACAACTTCAGATAATGGACAAATTGTTATAGATTTATCAAAATTTAATATTAATGATATAACAATAAAAACATCAAAACCACAAAAAGAAGGGAATATTACATTTGAAATAATAAAAGCCTTATCAAAAAATATAGATTATAGCACAAATCAAATCAAAGAGTTTGTAAGTTTAAAGACAACGATGATTGGTAGTGCGAAAAATGAGGATGTAAATATTGCTCAAGTTGAAAAGAACAATAATATATCATTGGAAGAACCAAGTCAAAAGGTAGAAGTTACTACAAATACCGACAGATTGTCAACAGTAGTAACAAATGAAAATGTTGAATTAAAAGTAACACTAGAGAATGATAGTGCAGACGATACTATGTATACTAATCCAACTGTAGAAGTTGAACTACCAACTAATATAGAGAATTTAGAGGTAAAAACAACACAATTATTCTTTGATGATGAATTATCATTAGAAAATGTAGAAGTAGTAGATAACGACAATGGAACGAAGAGTATAGTTGCAAATTTAGCTGGAACTCAAACGAAATATAATAATCCAGCAGTACAAGGAGCAACGTTAGTACTTACTTCAGATATAACACTAAATAAATTGACTCCAACGACAGATACTACCATAATGGCTACAGCAATGAATGGAGATTCTGAAAGTACAGTTTCAACAAGTCAAACTAATGTGAAATACGTTGCACCAACAGGTGTTGTGACAACTAATACTATGACTGGATATAATGGTTCAGAAACTTTAGAGGCAATAAATGGCGAAGCAAAAGAAGCTCTTATTGCAACAAACGCAGAGCAAAAAGAAGTTACATTTAATATGAATGTAATAAACAATTATGAGAATACGTTAGACAATGTGGTTGTTCTAGGAAGGACTCCTTTTGCAGGAAATAAAGATGTACTAACATCTCAGAGCTTGGGCTCAACAATAGATATGCCTCTAACAACAGGAATAACAGTTAATGGAATAGATTCATCAAATTATACAATATACTATTCAGAAAATGGAGAGGCTACATCAGATGTAGCTAATACTGCAAATGGTTGGACAACTGAAGTGTCAGACTATTCACGAGTAAAATCTTATATGATAGTGTTAAATAATTATACAATGAATACAGGTTCAACTTTTAACTTCTCGTATAAAGCCTTAATACAAGGAAATTTAGATTATGAACAAGCAGCATATGAAAACTATGCAGTATACTTTAACAACAATCAAACTTCAGGGACAATTAAAGATAAGACAACAGCCACAAAAATAGGCGTTACTACTGGAAGTATAGCAAAATTAGAAGCGGAATTAACATCAAAAGCAGGAAACGGTGCTAAAATAAAAAGTGGAGAAAATGTAGAGTATGAATTAAACGTAAAAAATACTGGAGGATTAAAGGCAGAAGATGTAATGGCAACAATAGAGGTACCAGATATGTTTTCATACAGACCTGAACAGGGAGAAGAATATACAACTGAATATCCAACATATGATGAAGATTCTACAGGTGACACAGAAAAAGTTAAAATAAGAATAAATTTAGCTGATGTAGATGCTCATTCTACAATAACGAAGAAACTTACATTCTATGTTAACACTATTACTAATAATGAAGAAAATGTAGAATTAAAAGCAAGCATTAGCTATGGAACAGATAAGACAGCCGAAAGCAATACTGTACAAAATGTAATAACAAAGACATACTTTAAAACGCAAGTAGTTCCAGTTAACAATCAAAGTTCAGGAATTAAAGAGGGAGATACGTTATCTTACAGGGTAAACTTGATATCTTCAGAATCAAAATACATGTTTGAGGATGGAAATAACCAAGCAGATAGACAAAATACCATTGTAACAGTAACGCTACCAGAAGAAGTAAAGTATGACTCAATGGTGTTAACTAAATACAATGAAGAAACTACAGAAGATGATGATATAACTTCTTCAGCAGTTGTGAATGTAAAAGGAAATGTTCTTACGATTAATATTGGAGAGCTAGACGGAGAAAGAGGAAAAACGCTAACAGTTAATTCAACTGTAAAAACACTACCAGATGGAACTTACAAAAAAGATATAACAACAACTGCTACAATTAAAGCAGATAATACACCAGTAGAAAACCTTGAAGGTGCTACTTATACAATAAACAAACCAGGAGTAAAAGTTACACAAACATGTAACATACCAGAAGGAACAACAATTTCTTCTGCTGAAGATTTCACATATACATTCACACTTGAAAATCTATCAGAAACTTTCTTAGATAATGTGAAATTCATAGACTACATACCAGAAGGACTACAATTTAAAACATTAGAGGTTGTTTATTCAAGCGACTCAATTGACAATGCAGTACAAATAAATGATGATAATAGTGTGGAAACAAATGTATATCTAATTGGTGGGGACAAGATTACAATAAACGTAAATGTAATAGCTAAGTCATTAGATAAAGATACAAGTATATCAAATAAGTCTAAAATTAGCCAAGATTTAATAGAGGATATTGAATCAAATGCGGTATCACATACAATAAAAGCGTTCAATAAAGATGATATGGACATAGATGATTCTGGAAACGGTTCAGGAGAAAGTACTAATAAACAGACTAAAAAGATTATAGGTACTATATGGATTGATGAGAACAAAGACGGAATTAAAGATGTGAACGAACAAAAAGTATCAGATGTTACAGTATTATTATTAGACAACTCAACAGGAAATATTGCTCTTGATGCATATGGAAATGTATGTACTACTCAAACAGACAAGAATGGAGCATATATGTTTAATAGTATAATAAAAGGAACATATAGTGTAATATTCTTATATAATTCTTCAAGTTACAGCTCTACAGAATACAGAAAGAATGGCGTTGATGAAAGGCAAAACTCAGATGCAATCGACAAGACAGTAATATATGATGGCAAAACACAAATTGCAGCTGTTACAGAAGAGATTGTGGTATCAGATACAAATAGATACAATATAGATTTAGGTATAGTAGAAGACCCTAAATTTGATTTAAGACTTGATAAAGTAGTTAATACAATAACAGTAAATAATACAAAGAAAACAACAGAACATCAATATAATAGCAAACTTGCAAAAATTGATTTTGAATCAAAATATGCAGCATCTTCTTCAATGGTTGTAGAATATAAATTTACAATTACAAATGAAGGCGCAATACCAGGATATGTTAAAAAATTAGCAGATTACATACCAGAAGGCTTGAAGTTTAATTCTGAATTAAACAATGACTGGTATGAAGGAAAAGATGGAGTAATTTACAATAATTCATTAGCTAATACAGTTATCAATCCAGGAGAAAGCAAAGAAGTGACATTGCTATTAACGAAAAATATGAATAATGAAGACTTTGGATTGATTACTAACTCGGCTGAGATATATGAAGCATCAAACGATTATGGAATGCTAGATGTAGACTCAATGCCAGGTAATAAATCTGCAAATGAAGATGATTATTCTACAGCAAACGTGCTAACATCAATTAAAACAGGTGGAATAATTATATATACTACTTTAACGCTAACAGTAATAGCAATTATCGGAGTAGGATTATATATGATAAAAAAGAAAGTATTAATGTAGAAAGGAGGTAGAAAGATGAAAATAAAAGATGCAAAAAATAAATTATTTAAGAGAATAATATTAATAGCTAGTATATTAATACTAAGTTTAGTAGGATTTTGTAATATTTCTTTTGCTGGAGTAGTAGGAGTTTGGATAGGCAACGAAAATAGCGGTAGACCACAAACTGGAGTTTTATCAGCAGTTGGACAATTACCCCAAATAACAAATAAAGGTTATCCTGTATTTTGTGGAGATTTTGGAGTAGCGGTTAGATCTGGAAAAATAGATACACATACTTATTATTTAGATGAATCTGGAGTATTGCCAGCAAACTCATATTGGACCTCATATGCAGGGTTTACTGACCAGATAGAAGAACTTCTTTATAATGGAGCTCTTAAAAACTCAGGATACAAAAGTAATGACTCAGATTATAGAAAATTTAGAGTATCATATTATAATATAGGATATTATCAATTATGGGGACCAAGCGGAAAATATGCTAGCTTGCATGACATAGATATTAGCAAGCCAATATATTTCCGAGTAATGAACGGTTCAAACTACACTACAGTTTTTAACTATACAACGACAAAGGTTGCTGGAAGTATAGTAACAGCAATTTACAATAAATTAGGCGCATGGGAAAGAACACAAAATACAGTTGATGCTTCTACTAACCTTACTAGTCACAATGAAGCTTATGACGGTTCAATTGTATATGGCCCAAAAGTAGCGGTAATGGAGACTTCAGATGGAGCTCAAAATGGTTATATAAAAGTAGGAAGTACAAAAACTGAAACAAATGCCCCATTATCTTTTATATTCAGTTCAAATAATACATTAGAAGAAAAACAAGTAGCCCATTGGGAATTGGTAGATAATGGATTTAAAAACGGGGGATGGGATGCAAGCTCACTTGTATCATGGCTTAGGAGCAAAAACGATGGGTCGATTAATTACTATAACAATGGCATCAATCTAGCTAAAAAAGCCTATAAATATCAAGAATTTGTAAGAAATAGTCTAAATTCATACAATGCAACTTTAGACATTGGACAAGCACAAGTAATAGGT
>CAMGAZ010000012.1 GCA_946008205.1 uncultured Clostridium sp.
GTTTGTTTCTAATTATACCGCGGCAGTACATTACTATATATCAACAGCAAACTTGGACGCCGCAACAGAAGAACAGATTAAGGGTTTACTTTTAGATTTTGTAGAAGTAAATAATTTAATTGGTAATACTTCTAAGGTAAAAGATAATATATGTCTTAATGGAATAGAAATCCAGATAAAAGAAGGAATGAAAATAATGCGCGCGCTGCGTAAGGTATCCAAAGCCTTGGGTCTTGACATGGAAGAGTTCGAGAAATTTAGGCGCGAGCACGCTAAAATCCTCTCAACCAAGACTTTGCGCGGTACTTTGTGTTTGAGCGCATTGCCAATGGATTATTTAACTTTATCAGATAATAGTTCTAATTGGAAGTCTTGTTATAATTGGCATGACAATGGTTTATATCATGCTTCTACTCTTGCATATATTGGCGCGCCTAATACTATAGTAGCTTATTTAAAAGATGATAAGAAGAATTATGATTGGGATGGCGCAGGAGAATGGAACTCTAAGATGTGGCGCCAGCTCGTTTACATAGACCAAGACTTCATCGTGCCTGGGCGCGCGTATCCATATGATAGTGAACAGCTTACAGAAAAAATTGTTGGTTATTTAAGGGAATTATTAAGTAATAATAATATAAATATACCTTATACAAAAATAGAATCAGATATTGCTAAAAGTCATGTTGACCACTCTATTACAAAAGCAACAAATGAATGCCCAGTATCTTTAATTATATCCAATGCTAATGGATATAATGATTTCTATGGTAAATTAACTTATTGGATTAATGCGCAACAGCAGTATAGTAAATATGAGAATATTTTATTTGATAATGAAGTTCACTGTTTGAAATGCGGGGATGTGGTTAAGCCCGGAGAAGTAGGTAAAAATATAGATGGTGTAACCTTAAGAGTTTGTACCAAGTGCCGCGCGCCTAAGTTATGTCCTTATTGTGGTGGAGTTATAAATCCATCAGAATATACTATATCTGATTGTGACAATAATGAATATCATATAGATTGTTGGCAAGAGAAAGAAGTAACGGAAGGGTGGTTAGAACTAGATGACGAATAAGAAGATTACTTTTTGTATTAATCTTCCAAAGAAAAAGAAAGATAGAAAAAATTTAGACTCTCATTTGGTGAGAGAAATTATAGTGCCGTGGCGCAGTCGCCGTAAGTTACCTGACTTTATGGCGATGTATCCTAAGATTAGATTCACGCTTGACTGTCCTCAGAATCCGCTTAATGAAGAAGATACAAAATTGCTCGCGGATTTTGCTGAGACAGTACCTTTGCGCTTTGATACACCTCAGAAAGCAGAGGTATTTTTTAAAAACAATAGGAAAATTACAAACAAGTTTTATTGCGCGGCGCCTGCTATAAGTATCAATGACATAGAACGATATATCTCCATGGGCGTTATCTCGGTCGGAGTGGCTGGCGCGCTCCTTTTATCACATGATGATTTACTTCCTTTTGCAAGTAGGGTTGAGCTTAGATGCTCACCAATTTTAAGCGCGGAAGATAAGTTAGAATCTTGCTTTATTAGACCAGAAGATATTGACTTATATGAGGATGTTTTTAAGACGATTGATTTCTCGCACGTGAATAATACGACTATAGAAAAAACGCTCACAAAAATTTATTTTAATGGAGAATGGTTTTTTGACCTTGAAATGCTCGGACCTCATATGCCGCGCGCGAATAATTGTTTGATATATAATGAATTTGGGTGCAGACGCTTGAACTGTAAATTGGCTTGTGTTACTGAAAATAAGTATTGTAATTTATGTTCTACTGTTGCGGCTGTTGCAGAAAAAATGAAAGATATTTTGGAGGAAAAAGATGTATAAATCTCCTATGAATTATTTAGGAAATAAATATAAACTATTAGAACAAATTTTACCTTTGTTCCCTAAGGATATAGATACTTTTGTAGATTTATTTGCTGGAGGCTTAGATGTATCTTTAAATACAACAGCAAAAGAATATATAGTAAATGATAGTTGCGTACCAGTGATAGATTTTTATAAAAGAATTCAAGGGCTTAGTGGTACGGAGTTGGATAGTATTATCAAATTTTTCTGCAATAAATATTCTTTAAATAAAGAAAATGAAATGGGGTATAAACAGCTACGAAATATTTATAATAAAACTAAAGAACCATTATTATTATATGTATTAATATGTTATAGTTTTAATAATCATATTAGATTTAATAATAGTGGTGAGTTTAATATGCCTTTTGGACGTAATAGGAGTTCTTATAATCCACGTTTACAAGAACGAATAAAAACTTTTCCAGACCGTATTAAAGAATATAAATTTTATAACAAAGATTTTGAAGAGATAGATATTCCAGATAATTCTTTTGTTTATTGCGATCCACCATATCTTATTACTCTTGCGACTTATAATGAACGTTCACAATGGACACAAAATGATGATAATAGACTTTTTAAATTATTAGATAAATTAAATGAGCGAGGAATTAAATGGGCATTATCTAATGTTATTGAAGCAAAAGGTAAGACTAATGAAGAACTCGCGCGTTGGGGTAGTAAATATAATATAATTGACTTAAATGCTAATTATAATAATTGTAACTATCAACGTAAGACGAATAATACTTTAACAAGGGAAGTATTAATTACAAATTACCATAATTAAAAACAATAAAATTTTTGTTATAATATATTTGTAAATTAAAGGTGATTAAAAATCACAATAGAAAGGAACAATAAATATGAGATTTTCAACAGCTATTGAATTTATTAAGAATGGTTATTTTGTTGCAGATGACGCAATGAAGAAGATGGGCACAGCAATAGGTTTAATTGATAACATATGGGAGATAGATAATTCTATTGTAGTTATGAAAGATGATTCAGGTATGGAAGCTTTCTTTTTAGACCCATCAATGATTTTTGATAATAGGGAATGGTATGTTGCAATAGAGGATGAATATGAAAATTCTTATAATTATTATAAGATGGATGACTCTAATCGTACTATAAATTTTGATGCCTTTGATGATGCTATAGAAAGTAAAGAATGTAAGTGCTATTATACCAGTGATTGTAATTGCACAGAATCTAAGGATACAAAAGAAAATAAAAGAAAGAGATTAGTTGAGCTTCAGAAGGAATTTCTTTCTAAGACAACACAGCTTATTTATGAATCTGATTTAACTAAGAAAATGAAGTTATATAATGAACTTGCTGACCTTACAGCAGAAATTGGCAAACTCGAAAAGGAGGCAGAGTAACTGCATTAGGTGGAACCTCCAAGGATATCATTAAAGCCGCGCTCAAGGCTGCACTCCCCGAACACTGGGTTGGTATGGACGATAAGAAGCGCGCAGTGTTCGAATTCGTGGAAGATGGGGAACCAATCCAGGTCGCTGTAGCACTCTCGTGTCCAAAGACCTTAATTCCTCGTCAGGGTACTCCAAGCCCTACTATTACGACACCTTCATCTGATGCTGGCGCGTTTGTTACAGCGGAAGCCACGGCTAAAGAAAAGGAAAAGTTAGAAATATCAGATGAAGAAAGAAAGAATGTTGATACTTTACTTACAAATCTTGGAATAGATTTAAGTAAGTTTTAAATAAAAATATCTCTTCAAAGCACACTTTAATTAGTGTGCTTTCTTTTTTGCTATTGCGCGTTCTGATTTTCAAATTCTCAAAAATTTTGTTATAATAATTATAGAAAGTTGAGGGAAAATGATATGAAAGAATTATTAATGAATTTATTTGGAGAAAATTGCTGCGCGCAGTATTGTTTAGAACTTGGCTTTTGCGCGTGTGATGTTTGTAGATATGGTTTGGAGAGTGAATTATGCAAAAGGTAATAGAAACAGTAATTATTAATATTGCGCAGGCGCGCGAGGCAGGCTTAAAGAAGATAGAAATGGATCTTACGAAGATTAAGCCAGATATAACCTCAGATGAAATCCGCCATTTATTTAGAACACTTAGAGAATATAATTATAAGATTGAAAGAATAAAGAATGTGTTGAGGGCAAGACCATAATGACAGCGAAAGAAATAATTGAAAAATATGAAACTACAAATGAATTTACTACTTATGAAATACCTCAGATAGTTTGGGAAAAAATTCCCGGTATGGAAACTATAAAAAAGAAAATTATAGATGAAACTGGTCATTGGGAGAACGTAAAAGGAACTATTATAAGAATAGGAAATAGATATTTTGAAGTAATTTGGTTAGAGGGTAAAACCGAAATGCAGAAAAATGATTATTCAATATATATTTCAATTTCAGAAGTATATAAGACAAGAGTTGTTACGGAAGAATATCTTACAAAAGAAGAAATAGAATGTGGTGGTTATGAGTTTGTTTAAAAAGAAGAAAGTAAAATCTGTTTATGATACTGCGGTTAGTGATTTTCGTAAGGCTATTTGGGAGCATAAGTTAGCCGAGCAGAGATTCCATTATGCTGATGAAGAGTTTATTGATTGCGCCATTATGGAACTGGATATCGCAGAACGCACAGTGTCACTGGCGCATAAAAAGGCTGAATTATCAATGAACTACTAATTTACTTCCTATTGCAAAAATTTTAAAAATTTTGATATAATATATTTGTAAGGTTGAGATATGACTTTACCGGTGACTGTGAGAGAAACCTGTGAATACCGTCAATCAAAATTCTCTCATTTTAAAACAATAAAAATTTTGTTATAATAATTATAGAAAGTGTGATTGCTACGCAATAGCAATCATAGTGAAAGAGAAATTACTACTTATGCTTCACTCTTTTAAATCAAAGAAGGTATAGTAAGTGAGGTTTTGAAAGTGTGCTACAGAGCTACGGCTTAGCCAAGACGAAAAAAAACTTTCAGCAGCGAATAACTGCTCATCAACTAAAACAAGTACTTGTAGCAAAGAAAAAGTGCTTGTTTAAAAATCTTAAAAATTTTGTTATAATAAATATGTAATAAAAAGCATAAAGAGTTCCTTTATTATAATACTTAAAATATTAAAATTGTTACTCTTCGCTTTTATAAATATTAGAGTTTTGCATAAAAGGTTCCTTCATATAGGTTTAGAAAATATTTTACTTTACCTTTCGCAAGACACAACTTTAAAAGCAAAGGCGTTTCCTTTTTTAAATAAAGCTGATGACTTTCGTTTTAACGCCCGCTTTTAATTTTATAAAAAAAGGTTGATGCGGCTAAGATGCAAAAGTGTTAAGTGATTAACCCTTAGCCGTCTATCATGCAAAAATCCTTTTATATAGATAAACATTTTTAAATTACCTTCCTTTCAAATGCGGGCTTGCAAAAAGCCCGTAAGGGTTGAGAAATCTGAAACCTGCACGTGGTTCAACCTGCACATTCGCTTGAATGACTAATATCAGAAAATGCCGATATAGTTTAAAGGTAAAACAAAGCCATGGTAAGGCTTAGTTATGAGTTCGATTCTCGTTATTGGCTCCAGCATGAAATGTATCATAATTCACCTCCTCGCATTATGATAGATAAAGTGGGAGATTGCAGCTTCCACTTATGAGAGATAAAAAGTCTTCTAATGCCTCCTCGTGGCGTCTCTCGGATACTGATTTATACACATTCCCTAAGATACGGTAACATTGCAAAGTAGTTGCACCCGCGGAAGTCGATTACTTTAAAATGTTTCTTCAAGAGGTCTAAGGTATAGATTTGCTAAATTAGAAGTAGTCATTTTCTAACGGGTTTTCCGCTTGAGGGAGAAAATCCTTATAGTACGCGTGCCAGTTATCCTTAATCTGCTCTGACGGAGGAAAAAGGACACGGTCAAGGGTAGGACAATGGTAGTCTAACGCACTGTTAATGCGGAGGTTGTGGGGTCCGAATCCCACCCCTTGAGCCATATGTGCTCGTAGCTTAGAGGTAAAGCATTCGACCTTTAATCGAAATACCGTGGGTCCGATTCCCACCGGGCGCACCAATAAAAGGAAATAACTGATGTGAAAGGCATCTTGTCTTGCTGACATGACAATAAACTTTGAACGATTTATTCGTGCCTTCGGGTGTAGAGTCAGAAAAGTAGGGAATATTAGAGGAGCAGTTATAAGTGAAATCCCACCTCCACTTTCCTCGTTATATAAAAGAAAGAGAAATGATATGATAACTAATTATGACGCAAAGTATAGTGCATTAACAATAGCAAAATATGTACTTAGAAAATGTACGTTACAAAACAAGCCATTAACAAATATCAAGTTACAGAAAATGCTTTTTATGATTCAAAAAGAATATTTAAAGTATAATAATTTATGCTTTTATGAAAACATTGAAGCATGGCAGTTTGGACCTTGTATACCTAAAGTTTATTATCGTTATGGTTATTGTTATGGTGTAATGCCTATAAGACTTGAAAGAGATTATTGTGCGGATTTGTTAATTAGTTTAGATGATAGATTAGTCATTTCTACTGTTGTTGATAAATACATTAATAAAGATAATTTATGTTGGAGATTTCCTTTAATGGAAAAACTATATGAGGAAAATCCACAAAAAATAGTTTATTTTGAGGATATACTGAAGGAGAATGATTATATCTCTTAGTATAATAATATTATGAGATAATGGAGAATTGTTTTGGCAAACGAATCATATAAAAGATATAATTTTAGAATATATCCAAATATAGAGCAACAAAATATGTTTGCCAAAACATTTGGATGTGTTCGATTCATATATAATAAAATGTTAGCAGATAAGATAGAATATTATGAAAAAACTAAACAAATGTTAAATAATAGTTATGCTCAATATAAAACTGAATTTAAATGGTTAAAAGAGATTGATAGCATGGCTTTAAATAATACGCAAAATAATTTACAAGCAGCTTACAAAAATTTCTTTAAAAGACCAGAGGTTGGTTTTCCAAAATTTAAGTCTAAAAAGAAAAATCGTAAAACTTATACAACGAACAGAAAAGGAAATAATATTTATATTAAAAATGGATATATTAAACTTCCTAAAATATCAGAGATAAAAATAAAACAACATAGAGAAATACCAGAAAACTATAAATTAAAATCAGTTACAGTAATTCAAGTTCCAAGCGGGAAGTATTATGTAAGTGTACTTTTTGAGTATGAAAACCAAATACAAGAAAAAGAACTTAAAACTTTCTTAGGTCTTGATTATTCAATGCATGACTTATATAAAGATAGTAATGGTAATATTCCAAATTATCCAAGGTATTATAGATTAGCAGAAGAACGTTTAAAACGTGAACAACGAAAGTTTTCAAAGATGAAAAAAGGTTCTTCCAACCAAAAGAAACAACGAATTAAAGTTGCAAGAGCATATGAGAAAGTTGCAAATCAAAGAAAAGATTTTTTACATAAACAATCAAGAAAACTTGCAAATGAATACGATTGTATATGTATAGAAGATTTAAACATGAAAGAAATGTCTCAGAAAATGAGGTTCGGTAAATCGGTGTATGATAATGGTTGGGGAATGTTTACAGAATTTTTGAAATATAAACTTGAAGATCAAGGTAAGAAGCTTATTAAAGTAGATAAATTCTTTGCAAGTTCACAATTATGTTCAGTATGTGGTTATAAAAATATTGAAACTAAAAATTTATCTTTGCGAGAATGGAAATGTCCTAAATGCGAAACTTTTCATGATAGAGATAAAAATGCCGCAATAAATATAAGAAATAAAGGTATGCAAATGGTATTTGCATAATATTATAGAACCGTAGGGTATACGGAGATAGCTCGCTTATGCTGTACACATTAGTGTACTCGAACGAGAAACTTGGTCTTTAGACCGGGTATATCACATTTGAAAATATATTTTTTATTCATTTTATTTGTCCCCTTTCTTATAACGAACGAAAATGGTCTAGCGGGTTGACCTTAGAACCCGCTTTAATATTGGGGCGTCGCCAAGTGGTAAGGCACAGCACTTTGACTGCTGCATCTTTCGTGAGTTCGAATCTCACCGCCTCAGCCAAGTAAAATAAATCTTAATTCTAGAGTCAAGAGAAAAGAGTTAGAAAAATGTATATTTGTCCAATATGTAAATGCGAATTTGAAGATGAAAAAGAAAGTAGAATGTCAAGACACTTTTTAAAATGTTGGAAAGAAAGCAATCCGAATCATAAAACAAATAGTATAGAACCAAGCGAAACAATAGAAACAAGAAAAGAAAATAAAGATATAACAGATTTCTTCGCAAGCTTACAAAGGAGATAAATATGCAAGAGGTTAGAATAAAGACACACCTTATAACTACAGATGTTCATTCTGAATTTCATATAGATTGGTGTGGTAAGGTTGCTGAAGCCAATCCTTATTTTAATAAAGATGGTTTACCAATATTTATTATAATTAGTTCTGCTGGGCGCATGGAAATACCGACGGTTGATATGAAATATCTTGAGAAATGCGCGAAGCGGTTCACGTGCCCTAAAGGTAGAGGCGCGGTCAGTACAGATGAATCCAAAATTTATATTAAAGAGAAAGATAATAAAAAGAAATTGTTAGGTATTGTAACTCATAATAGAGTAAAGACATTTGCGCCAATGTATGATAAAGTAGGATATAGATAAGGAAGGGTACTCAAATGGTAAAGAGGGCACTCTGCTAAAGCGTTAGGTCGAAGTTCTTCGGCGCGTGAGTTCGAATCTCACTCCTTCCTCCAAGTGTAAGCACATCTTTAGTATCTCTTTATATTTAAGGAGCTATCTTAATTGATAGCTCCTTTTTTATGCGCGGAAGTAGGTGCGAGATCTTTAGGCAAATGCTCGCGCGGCAGACGATCACTTAAACCGACTTCTCAGAACGAAAAGTGGTTTAGCAAATTTTTCTGGTCATTTTACTGCAAAGCGCGCGACACATTTTTTATATACAATAGGAAATAAAATAAAGGAGGATAAAATGGCTTTTACAGTAAATGGTATCCAAGTTGCCGGTAGTGGTAAGTCTGCTTATCTTTATGCTCTTGCAGGTGGTTATACTGGCACAGAGGAAGATTTTTGTAAGGAATTAAGTGATATAGCAACCAAGGAATATGTTGATAAGGCAATTAAGGACGCTATTGCAGCAATAAAAAAAGGATAAATCTTTGGGCATTCTTCTATAAACCGCTGAAATTATTTTTTATATACAATAGGAAATAATAAACAACATAAGCAAGGAGTTATACAATGGCTTCATCAATTTCTTATCAAAATGGTCATCCAGTGTATGGTTTAAAACATTACACTTGTGATACTCTTGAAGATTTGAATGCGCTCCCAGTAAAAATTCAACCGGGTAGCACAGCTTATTGTATCGCTAATTCTACCGAATATATCTTAGGGCATGACGCGCAGTGGCATGTAAAAATTGCAAGCGCAAGTGGAGGTTCTGATACCCCAGGCTCTATCGCCACAATCAAAGCCGGCGGTATTTACGATCCGACTAAGGCATATGAGGCAATGACTACTGTTAGTTTTAATGGTAATGTTTATATCACTTTAAAAGATACCCCAGCAGGAACGCCAATTACAGATGAAAATTATTATAAGATTTTCCTTGAAGGTATTCCAGATGGCTCTGATAAAACATTTATTTACGCTCAAGCAGAAGCCGCAAATATTTGGACTATCAAACATGATATGCATAAATATCCTTCTGTTACTATCATAGGTGATTTTGATAATGGGCGCGAGAGTGTTTTAGGTGATATAGGATATGTAGACGATAATACTTTAACAATTCATTTTGATGAACCTGTTAAAGGAACTGCTTATTTAAACTAAGGAGTGAATTAATTTGAGATTAAATGCAAGAATTAATGATAATACTGATTTAGTTAATAAGCAATTCGTTGAAGCGCTTTTAGCTAGATTAGATGATACAACAATAGCAGATTTAAAAAAAGCAATAGATAGCTTAGAAGAAACGCGTCAGTGGGGCAGTTTTGGTAATAAAAATACTGCGAATTCAGTTGATTATATTTCTTCTATTCTGTCAGAAGCCACTTTTGCAGAAGACCCTGTAGAAATAACTTGTAATTGTGATATTTCACAACCTCTTGCGGTTGCAGCAAGCGCTAAGTTTGCTGGTAGCGCCGCGGGCGTAAAACAAAATTTCAAGCAGGAGGTGATGTAAGTGGCAACAAAAATCACCAAACCAATTACTATTAATGGAGAAGGTAAAACAGTAATTTTCGATGGCTTTGATTTTACTGAAGAAGGGTATATAAGAGTTATAAATGCAGAAGAATTAGTAATAACTAATTGTAGAATTTATAATCTTTCTAACGACCCAGATTCAACCACTTCTAGAGGTTATTGGTTAAAAACCTTAGGAGACAAAGAAACAAAGATTTCTGTTACCTATTGCTTCTTTGGCACGAACAATAATACAGTTTATAATATGCTTGAATTAAACACTAAACTGAAAGATGGTTCGTCATTCTCTAATAATTATTTTGTTGAAGATAGTTGCACTCATAACCATATTAATTTGTATGGTGCAGCAGAAGGCGCGACTATTGACATAAATAATAATATTTTTGAACTTACTGGTGGAGTGCGCATTGGTATTAAACAAGAACCTGTTTGCACAATAAACGTAAAGGGTAATACTGTTCTCAAAACTACAAACGATGAATGGGCGGGATTAATTTGTATACAACCGTATGGAAGACAAACAACAAGTTTTGCGAATATGACAGTAAATATCAATAATTTAACAATTCCAAGCGAACAAGTAGCTTATTACTACGTGGGTTCTAATGATACACCTCTTACAACTATAGAATCGAGAGGTAAAGTTTATATTGATGGTGTACTTACACAGCTTCCATATTTGGAAGGTTAATTTTTTATTTTTGAAAGGTAGGAAAATACATATATGGCATATGATGTAAGATTTTTACGTGGTACTTCAACAGCTTTTAAGGCTATAGCAGCTCCTGATAATAAGATTTTCTATTATCTTACAGATACTGATGAGCTTTACTTAGGTAAACAGCTTCTTTCTAACCATCCAGAGGTAGAAACTCTTAAAAAGGCGCTTAACACTTATAAGACTAGTAATGATGCAAGAGTAAAGGCTGTTGAAGATAATATCGGTACAGTAGGCGATTTTGCTGAGGTAGGCGCAACTGTATCCGCAGCTATTGTAAAGTTAGCAAATGACATTAAAAACGCTCAGAGTGCTGGCGTGGTAACAGTTTCAACAGAAACAACTACAGAAGGAATGTCTAAATCTTATACATTCACTCAGAATGGTAAACAGATTACAGTTATTGATATTCCAAAGGATATGGTAGTATCTGGTGGTGAAGTTGTTAAAGATCCAGCAGGACAAGCACCTGGTACTTATATTTGCTTAACTCTTGCAAATGCTGCACAAGATAAGATTTATATTAATGTAGCTGGTCTGGTTGATATTTATACTGCTGCTGAAGGTGCTGCAGAAGTTCAGCTTGCATTTGGTGGCGCTAATGGTTATGAAGTTTCTGCAACTTTAGTAGATGGTGGCGTTTCAACAGATAAGATTGCTGAAGGAGCAGTTACTACTGGTAAGATTGCTGATAAGAATGTAACTAAGGCTAAGCTTGAACAGACTGTACAGGATTCGCTCGGTAAGGCTGACACAGCAGTTCAGACTGTTGCAGAAGGTACTGCTAATGGTGAAATCCTTGTAGATGGTGCAGCTGTAAAGGTTCATGGTCTTGGTTCTGCTGCATATCAAAATTCAGATGCATTTGATGGAGCAGGTACAGCTGCAGGTGTTAAGGCTGAATTACTCGGTGATGAAACTACTCCAGCTGATGAAACCATTCGTGGCGTAAAGAAGGCTGTTGAGAAGGAAGTTACTGACAGAACAACTGCTGTTTCTGGTGTAACTGAAAAAGTTACAGCATTAGAAACTAAGGTTGATAATGCTCTCGGAGATGGCGGCAATGTAGCAACTCAGATTGAGACTGCTATTGGTAAACTTGATGCTGTAAAGGCTGCTGCTACTGGTAAAGCTATCAACAAGATAACTCAGGTTGATGGTGTAATTACAGAAATCGGAGAGCTTGATGTTGCAGGTCTTATTGCAACAGCTAAGACTGAAGCAATAGACGCCGCAGCAGCTGACGCAACTACTAAAGCTAATACTGCTGAAACAAATGCAAAAGCATATGTTGACACAGCTATGACTTGGGGTACTTTTTAATCAATAATTAACATCTATATAAAGGGCGCAGTAAAACGCGCCCTTTCTTTTTAAGGAATTATTGCTCTTGAATTAAAATTAGCCGGTAATGATAATTCAATTATAGAGCATGAATACAATTATAAAAAACGTTTTTTATGTTTATATTCCAACCTTTGTAAAAAGGAGTTTATAAAATGGCAAAAGTAAAATTTAAAAAAGGTAAAGAAACTAATCTGCCAACTGCGAAAGACGAAGGTTCTATTTATTTTACTACAGATACTGGAAAAATCTTTATGGACGTAAGTTCATCAGAAAGAAAACAGTTGTATGATGGTACGTTAACGAAGTCCGCTGCAGATGAAGCATATCAGCCAAAAGGGACTTATTGTAGAAACTGGACAGTGGCTTTACCTTCTGGTTCTTCAGGCTCTAAAATAATTACAGTAACTGGCGCGCAGTTTGCACAGCCGCCACTAATTGCAAAAGCAAGTGGCTCTGATGACGATTATGCGAAAATTACTGCTGTAAGTGCGACTCCTAATACACTTACATTTACATTGTCTGCTGCAACGAGCGCAGTGCTTACTTTAATGGTTATTGAAACATTTTAATATAAGGCTACTGAAAAGTAGCCTTTTTTTTTATAGTAAATTTGGAAACGGTAAAATTTATGTTATAATATATTAAAAGAAAGAAAGTTAAAAAAGAAAAAAAGAAAGTAGGTAGAATAATGACAAAAGAAAAAAGAAAAAAGATTATAAGCGCGCGCCAGCAAAAAGCGCGACAAAATGATAAATTAAAACATAAACCTACAAATGCTGTTTTTAATGTAACAGATGATTGTAATAATTGTTGTGTTTATTGTTTTACTGAGCAGAATCCTCATTATATGACACTGGATACAGCAAAAAGCGCGGTAAATTATTTAGCCAATAACATAAAAGAGCAAAATGAAACTGAAGGCAGAATAACCTTCTTCGGCGGCGAGCCACTACTTTGCTGGGATTCTATTATTGTTCCTGTTGTAAATTATGCTGAGCAAACATATCCTAAGATGTTTACATTTTCTATTACTACAAATGGAATTTTATTAACTTATGAACATCTTTTATGGATGAAAAAACATAATATTTATCCTCATTTTTCAATGGATGGTGCGAAGCAGACTCAAGATATGAACAGACCTTGTAAAGATGGTAATAGTAGCTTTGAGAAGTTACAATATATTATTCCTGCAATGATAAACTTATTCCCAGAGGTTACTTTTCGAGCTACAATAACCCAGCAAAGCGCATGTTTCCTTTATGATAATATTATTTATGCTTTACAAATGGGCTTTTCTAACTGCTTTTTTACCCCAATCGTTCGAGAAAACTGGACTGCTGAGAATAAAATGATACTTTTTGAACAATTAGGCATGATTTATAAATTTTATGATAAAGTCTTTAGCGATAATAAGAAGCCATTTATAGATTTTATTCAAATTTCAGATGCTATTAAGGAAAATATTCAGTGTGAAAAAAAGATATTTTATAATCGCAGCGCGCATCATTGTGGAATGGGTGAAGATTGTGTAGGAATAGGTTATGATGGTTCTATTTACGGGTGTCAAGAACAGGCTACGCATGGTAAGAGAAGTAAATTTTATTTAGGAAATATAAAAAGTGGATATAAAAAAGCAAGACATATTAATCTTATAAATAGATTTATCAATTCTTCTTCTATTGTAACCTGCGAAACGCCATCTTTATGCATAGATTGTCCAAGAAAAGAAATATGTAAGAATAAGTCTTGTCCTTCTACTAATATGGATTTGTTTGATAATTTATATACTCATGCAAATATGGATTGCTCTTGGAAGCTAATGAATTTTTACTTGGCGCGCAATCTAATAGAGAATATGCGAGATAGTAATAGTGATTCTTTTATAAGGTATTTCAATAGTATTATAGCAAGGAGGTTATAATATGGGCGACCAAGGCAAAACAGTAACAGAAGAAATTTGTACTCGTTGTGATTCATGTCAAAATCTTTGTGAGCATGGACAAACTGTAAAAAGTCAAATTTCTTTACCTGAATGGGGATGTGTTCAATTTAATGAAGTTATTGGACACGGAGAGTCTGGCTATTGGAGTAGAAAAGATTGGATTGCTCTTATGAAATATATTGATGATGATAGATATAATAAAAGTAAAAAAACACATGTTACTTCTTGGCGTTTTATAGA
>CAMGAZ010000013.1 GCA_946008205.1 uncultured Clostridium sp.
GTTACACTTTCTATGTATTGGTTGCTCTTGTACAATTCATATTCATCCTTAATAGTGGCATACTTGTTTGCGTCTCTAGCATCTCCTGCCTTTGTTATTATTCCGTTATTTCCTATTACTAAATTAAGGCTTACTCCTGCTAAAATTAGCAAAACCACTATCGTAACAACTAATGCAATTAAAGTTATGCCTTTAGTTGCTCTTTTCTTAGTTTCCATCCTGTGTTTTCCTCCTTTTAATTTTTAAATTTTTCTTTTCGTTATATTTAAAGTATATACTATTATTTTAAATTTGTAAATTCAAATTTAAATTTTCTATAATATTGTTATGCGTTTTCTTCGCATATTAAATCATTTATTGTGGAATAATATATTGATATAGTTAATGAGGTGATTATTTTGGCTAAAAATAAAGAAATTGGTAGTATTTTAAGAGAATATAGAGTAAAAAACAATTATACGCAGGAGGATGTGGCGGAAGTTACAGGCCTTGCTCCTCGTTATATTAGTCAGCTTGAAAGAGGTTTATCAAATGGTAGCATAGATACTATAATAAAATTGTGCAATGCTTATAATATAACTCCTAACCATATTCTTGCTGGTTTACTCGATAAACCTGAAAATTGTTATTCATATAATTCAATAGTTAATTATAATAAATTAAATGAGAAAAATAAATTTGTAGTTGATAGTTTAATACAAATACTTCTAGAAAACCAATAAAACCATATAAAATACTGCTGTATCTTATATGGTTTTTATTTTATTGTAATTCATTTTTTACGGTTTGTATTTCAGTTGGCGTAGCTGTTTGTGCTGGTTTGTAGTATCCTTTTGTTTGTGCTATTTTAAATAGTTCATATTGAAAACTCTCATCATTGTTTCTTATTTGTTGTATTGTTTGTCTTAATTGCATATTTTCAGTTTCCGATATTACTCCTTGATATGTTTTTAGGCTTGATTTTACACCTTCTAATATATCATTTACCATTGTTTTCTCGTCCATGTTTTTACCTCCTAGAAAAATAATTTTTGTCTTAAATATTTAAGAATGTCATTAATTTTTGTTTTGTATTTAATGCATCTTGTGCTGATTTCGTAAATATTTGTTTTATTTGTGGGTCTACTGCTTGTGATGCATATGTGTTTAGTTTTTGATAAGATGTTTCGTGTGCTCCTATTAAATGTCGCAAATTTTGTAGTTCAACTTGACTTAGATTTGCCATAATTATCCTTCCTTTCTATGTTTGATATATTTATTATTTACATTTTTTATGTTTTTATTCAAAATAAAAGGACATATGAATATGCCCCAATTTTATATTTTTTAAAGTAATATTTTTTCTACTTCTTTCCAGTTATTAACACGTATAAGTCCATCTTTTTTTAGTTCTTCATCTGGTATATTTTTATTATGATATGCTGAAAATAATAGTTTCTTTTCTGCCTTTCCTTTTAGATTTGCTGCTCTATCGTCTATTTTTATATCACAGTTTATAATTTCCTTGTTAGTTGTAAATACGTATTGTTGTGGTTTTATAAAAGGAAAAGTTTTTATAAGATAGTTAAATTTGTTTTTTAAATGTTCTGCAGATTTATTTTCATCATCTTTAAAAATATAAGCAGTTACAATATATAACTCATATTTTTTTGAGAGTTTTTCCATTACTTCATACGCATCTGGTAAAATATATGTATAGTCATAAAGATTTTTACTTCCAAAAAATTCTTTCCACTCATTCTTTTTTTCTTCTGGTATAATGTCTTGAAGATAATAGGTTTTTATATCTTCTTCTCTATAAGCTGTTCCCAAAAATTCATTTACAAGTGTCAAAAAACCCCCACCGCAAATTACATCATCCATGTCAAGCATTATTTTTTTCATTGCAATATCTCCAATCCTGCAAATTTTGCCATTAATCTTTTGTGCCCTACTTTATCAAATTCTAAGTCTACTTTTATATCGTTTCCTTCTTGTTCTAATTTTGTTATTGTGCCTTCTCCAAACTTCTTGTGGTATACTCTTTGTCCTACTTGATATTTTGATAAGTCAACCTCGTCATTTTGTTTGTTTTGTTTTATAGAATTTAAGAAACTTTCTGCTGTTCTAAACTGGAAGGCTGAAGTTTTGTTTGTTTCTCCAAATACTTTTGCAGCAACTTTTTTATCTTCCTCATCCATCTTATATGTTTTAACTGTTTGTCCTTTTCCGTAGCTCCATCTGTAGCCATAATCTTTGAATTCTTCTGAATCGCCTGATGATTTATTTTCAACTACTTCAGCATATCCTTCTAACAACTCTTCTGGTATTTCTTTCACAAATCTTGATACTTGATTATAACTTGTTGAACCAAATATTGTTCTATGTTTTGCACATGTCAAATATAAGTATTGTTTAGCTCTTGTTATTCCAACATAGAATAAACGTCTTTCTTCTTCTAATTCTTTTGGTTCTCCTATTGATTTATATCCCGGGAATATTCCCTCTTCCATTCCTGCTAGAAATACAACTGGGAACTCAAGTCCTTTAGCACTGTGCAAAGTCATTAAGGTAACAGAGTCTTCTTGGTCCTCCATGCCATCAATATCACTTGAAAGTGTGATACTCTCCAAAAATTCTGCTAATGTATTGTCTGCAGATTCCTCTTCAAATTCAATTGCTACTGTTAAGAATTCTTCTAAGTTTTGAATTCTAGTTTCTGCTTCCACACTGTTTTCTAGCTCTAAAGCTTTTGTATATCCCGTTTTGTTTAATGTTTCCTTGATTAAGTCGGATATTTTTAGCTCTTCTCTTTTAGCTCTTAAACCTTCAATTTGTTCAATAAAATCTCTTGAGTTTGCAAAAACTCTATTTAATCCATATTCTTGAGCATTTTTGATGATTTCATACATTGATGCTCCAGTTTTATCTGATATTTCTTGTATTTGCTCTAGACTCGTTTTTCCAATTCCTCTTTTTGGTTCATTTATTATTCTTTTTAAAGAAAGATTATCTGCTGTGTTATGTATTAATCTTAAATATGCTATTATGTCTTTAATTTCTTTTCTTTCATAGAATTTAAGTCCACCAATTACTTTGTATGGAATGTCTTCTCTCATTAAAATATCTTCTATTGCTCTTGATTGAGCATTCATTCTGTAAAGAATTGTAAAGTCTGAATTTTTATAATATTCTTCTGTTTTTAAGTGAGCTATCTGTTGTACTATATATCTTCCTTCATCATATTCATCTT
This sequence comes from uncultured Clostridium sp., assembly GCA_946008205.1. Classification (GTDB taxonomy): domain Bacteria; phylum Bacillota; class Clostridia; order TANB77; family CAG-508; genus CAG-245. The sequence goes on from CAMGAZ010000013.1 coordinate 3,233, forward strand.
CTCCGCAATAAATACATGGAAGGTTCCCCTCTTCGTTTTCAGTCCATAGCTTCTTCTCATACTTGTTTTCGTTATGCTTGATTACTGCATTTGCTGTCTTTAATATATTGCCTGTACATCTATAATTTTGCTCTAATTTTATAATTTTCGTTCCTGGAAAGTCTCTTTCAAAGTTTAAAATATTGGTAATATCAGCTCCTCTAAAGCTATAAATTCCCTGGTCATTATCTCCTACAGCTGTGACGTTTCCATATTTAGAAGCTAATAAAGATACTAGTGTAAACTGGGCTTTATTTGTGTCCTGATTCTCATCTACTAGTACATATCTGAATTTTTCTGTATAATAATCTAATACATCTGGATTTTCGCTTAATATTTTTATTGTGAAATTAATTATATCATCAAAATCTATTGCATTATTTTCTTTTAGCTTTTTTTGATATAACTCATATATTTCTGCTATCTTCTCTTTTCTAAAATCTCCTGAATATTTCACTCCATATGCTTTTGGTTCTAGCATTTCGTTTTTTCCATTGCTTATCTCTGAAAGCACTGCTCTGTCTGTAAATATTTTGTCATCCACTTTTAGTGTTTTTAAGCATTCTTTTACTAATGTTTTTTGGTCTGATGTATCAAATATTACAAAATCTGACTTGAATCCAATTCTATCTATATATTTTCTTAATATACGTACACAAATCGAATGGAAGGTTCCCATCCATAAATCTTTTGCGTCATCTCCTATTAATTTTTTTATTCTCTCTTTCATTTCACTTGCTGCTTTATTGGTGAAAGTTATTGCTAAAATGTTCCATGGCTTAACTCCATTTGCTATGTCATATGCAATTTTATGAGTTAACACTTTAGTTTTTCCACTTCCAGCTCCTGCTATAACTAGACATGGTCCTTCTGTTGCAAGTACCGCTTCTTTTTGTTTATCATTTAATCCTTCTATAATTTCTTCTTTGTTCATGGTCTTTCCCTTCTGTATTATTTTTTTAAATTTTCACAATTATCTTTTCTAGTGCATCTTCTATTTCTTTTGCACATTCTCTATACACTTGTATTGGATATCCCCATGGGTCTTTTATGTCTTTATCTTTTACATCTGGTCCATATGCATATTCTTTTATAGTAAATATTTTATGGTCAAGTTCTGGATATTCATATTCTAGTGTTGTTAATATTGCATGGGTTGCACATAATATCAAATCCATATCTTTTATATCACTGTTTTTTACATTTATTGATTTATGCTGTAATATGTCAACATCATAATCTTCTTTCATTACCATTACGGCTTCATCAGTTGAATATTCTCCGGTTGAAGCACGAAGTCCCGCAGAGTATACTTCTATATCATATTCTCCTCTATCTTGCAACATTTTTTTCATAAGCCCTTCTGCCATAACGCTTCTACATGTATTCCCTGTGCACACAAACATTATTTTTTTTATTTTATTATCATCATTTTCCATAATTGTTGCCTCCCGTATTATATATCATGTACATTTGTATTTTATATTAATATGTATATTTTTTCAATATTATTGATTAAATATTTACTGCTATTAATCCCAAAATAAAGCCTATTATTGTCCCCATAGTTGCTAATTTGCCTTTATATAATCCATTAGATTCGGGAATTAATTCTACAGATACTATATAAAGCATTGCTCCTGCTGCAAATGAAAGGCACATTGCAATTACATTTTCAGATATTCCTCCTATTATTTTCCCGACAAAGGCTCCTATTCCCGTAGTCACTCAAGATAGTATAACATAGAATAATACTTTTCCTGTCTTCATTCCTCCATTTTTCATAGGAACTGCCATGGATATTCCTTCTGGTATGTCATGTATGCATATTGCTATAGCTAGAGAATATCCTAGCGTTAATGATGCGCCAAATCCAGAGCCTATTGCTAACCCTTCGGGGAAGTTATGTATTGCTAATCCAACACTGGTAATAATTCCCGCTTTAAGTAAATTTCCTTTGCTTGTATCCATATGCGTGTATTTGCTGTTATTAAATTTTTTATCCACTATTTGATTACATATGAGCATGCATATTATTCCTAATAGAATTCCTAATATTACACTAGTCACTTTTGATATATTTAAGGCTTCTGGTATTAAATCAAAGCTTACTATTGATGTCATTAACCCAGAAGCAAATGATAATATGAAACTCAAAAACTTTTGAGATGGTTTTCTTAATACCACTCCTATAATTCCTCCTAGATTTGTACCAAATGTGCCAAAAAATAAACCTAATAATGTAACTCTTAGTAAGTCGTTCATTTTACTCCTCCTATAAGTTATTTATTAGATTTATATGCTCTAAATAAAAGATTATATCAAATACTTCTCTTTAAATGATAAATACAAAAAGCCCTGTTGAGGCTCTTTTGTTAAGTATTCACTTTTAATTTTGTATTTCCCTAAATATATTATTCCTCGTTAGCACCTTGCAATTTTTCTGCTCTATCTGCAGCGGTTAGATTATCTATCATTTCGTCTAGGTCTCCATTTAGGAAATTTTCCATTTGATATATGCTTAGTCCTATTCTGTGGTCTGTTATTCTTCCTTGTGGGTAGTTGTAGGTACGTATTTTTTCACTTCTGTCTCCACTACCTACTTGACTTTTTCTTTCATTTGCTAATTTCGCATCTCTTTCTTGTTTTTCTTTTTCATATAACCTTGATTGTAATAGTTTCATTGCATATTCTCTGTTTTGTGTTTGTGATCTTTCTGTTTGGCATTCTGCTACAATTCCGGTTGGAATGTGTATTAATCTTACTGCTGAAGAAGTTTTGTTTACGTGTTGTCCTCCTGCACCAGAAGACCTAAATACTTCTAGTTTGATGTCTGCAGGATTTATATTTATTTGTACATCTTCAACCACTGGCAAGACTGCAACTGTTGCAGTTGATGTATGAATTCTTCCACTAGCTTCAGTTTCTGGAACTCTTTGTACTCTATGAACTCCACTTTCAAATTTTAATCTGCTATAAACCCCTTTTCCGGTAACCATAAAAGATATTTCTTTATAGCCTCCTAATCCAGTTTCGTTTTCATTTAACACCTCTAATTTCCAATGTTTTCTTTCTGCATACATTGAATACATTCTAAATAGTGTTCCAGCAAAAAGTGCAGCTTCTTCTCCTCCAGCTCCAGCTCTTATTTCACAGATTATGTTTTTATTATCATCTGGATCTTTTGGAATAAGCAATAGTTTTAGCTCCTCTTCAAGCTTAGGTAGCTTTTCTCTATCTTCTCTTACTTCTTCCTCTGCTAATTCTTTCATTTCTGGGTCTTTTAGCATTTCTTCTGCTTCTGCTAAAGCTTGTTTAACTTTTTTATATTCTTTATACTTTAGAACCACTTCTTCCATTTCAGCATGTTCCTTCATGTATTCTGTCCATACACTTGTATTTGCAATTACTTCTGGGTCTGCAATTTTTTTTGTAAGTTCTTCATATCTTTTTTCTACGGCGTCTAACTTTTGAAACATAAAATTCTCCTCTATCAAATATTTTTAACTATATGCTATTATACACCCAAAGAGTTACAATTTCAAGTGTTTCAGCTTATGGTATTTATAGTTCTACTAAATTGTATTCCACATTTATTTTATCTAAAATATCTTTTTCTCTATTCGTGCATGTAAGTATTATAGTTTGATGATTGTTTAATTCTCCGTTTAGATATTTTAGTATATGCGTTCGCGTAGTTTTGTCTACCTTGGGAATGCGGTCGTGTAAGTTACCTGGTTGGTTTTGCTTAGATCAGGCATGTTTCTTCGATACCCTTAACGCTAAATATAATTGGTCAATAGTTCCTGTACTTAATTTTGCTGCATCTACATATTCTCCCCTATTGTTCTCTACAATCATTCCATTATCATCATTTATTGTCACCTTTTCGTATTTGTTATTTGAAATTTGCTTAATACTTGATGACAGATTTAGCGTAAATTTTGGGGTTATTGTATTTTTCATTTCTTCATATGCTTCTGTTAGAGTACTTATGGCTATATTAATTGTCTCCTCTTCTTTTTTTAGTTCTTTTAATTTTGTATTATTTAATTCTAGTTTTTCCTCTAAAGTAACCATTTCATCTAACTGAGGAATTATTGTACTGCTTTCTATCTCCAACCCTTTTATCATAATTTTTAGATTGTTTATTTTTTCATCTACATCTCTTGTTCTATAGTCTCCCTTATTGACTAAATCTTCAATTCCAGGGAATTCATCTTTATATTTTGTTATTATTTCATCCTTTCTGCTATAATCTTTATCTTTTTGTTCTCTGTTTATGGTATTAAGCTCTACATTTATTTGTTCATTGCTTTTTTCCAGTAATATTATTTGGCCTTCAATCATCGATGTCTTATTAGTTATTTCTTTTTCATTTTGTTCATACTCTTTTAGTTCTTGCTCTTTTTCATTGATTACTGTTTCTGTCTTTTTCTTTTCGTCTATTAGTTTATTTAGTTCTATGTCTATTGCTTCATGGGTTGCCTTTTTATACTCTATGTCCTTTTTGATAGTATTTGCATATAAAGCAATATCTAGCAATGCTATTGCCCCTATTACTCCCGAAAAAACATAATTTTTCACTGTGATTGTGATTATTATGCATAAGATTATAAGGGTTACAAAAATAGCTAAGAATATTTTGCTTTTATTGTTTTTTTTGTAAATTGAGTCATTAACGTTTTCGTTTTTTATCTTTTCGATTTGTGAATTGATTTCTTCTTGCTTACTTTTATTCTTTTCAATTAATTCCTTTCGATTTGTAATTGATTGTTTTATTTCTTTATTCTCATTGTCTAGTAGTTTTTCTTCTTCTTTTAATTGTTTAATTTTTAGTAGATTCTCGGCTTTGTTTTTTTCTTTAATCTCTATTTCTTTATTCTGTATATCATTTTTATTTGTTGCCTCTTGAAGTTCCATTAGTATTCTTTTCTCTAGTTCCAAAGTTTCTAGTGTTCCTTCAATTTTTTCTTTTTCATTGTCTATCTCATATTTTCTATCTTGGTATTGGCTTATTGATTTTATGTTTTCTTCTATTTGTTTTTTTTGTTTCTCTACTATATTAATAGGTTTTTGAGTTGTCTTGTTAGTTCCAATTTCATCCCTTATTTTTTCTTGCATTTTTTCAATAGCTTTTTTATACGAAACATTATCTTCTCCTGTCCCAGCCAAGTTAGCTATTTTTTGAATTAATATATTTTGATCTTTATCTTTTAGTCTTACTTCTTCTTGGGGTGAAACAACTGTTGATAGATACATTTGCTTGTCCACACCTGTTTGTTCGAAAAAGAATTTACTTCCATCTTTTTTATCTACTTCAAATTTATTAGTTATATCTTCTAATTTATCATTATATATTTTGGGATTCTTTTTGTTAAAATCTCTAAAAATTTCATATTTATTACCATCATCTAGTTCATAGTCTATTCTCCCAGAGAATTCGGAATTGTTCCATGGTTTATATCTATCGTAATCTGACAAAACTCTACCATCTTTATTCTTTGAAATTCCATAGAAGCTACTAATGATATAATTTAGTAAAGTAGATTTGCCACTCTCGTTTTTTCCTTGTATTATGTTTATTCCCTGTTTTAAGTTTATATCTTTATTTTCAATATTTCCATATGCATTTATTTTTAAATTATTAATTTTCAATTATTTCACCCCTCACTTATTGAGTATATCCATACCAATTTCAAATGCTTCTAATAATTGTTCTGTTTTCTCTTCACTTTCAGCTTCTTTTGTCATTTCTAATATTCTTTTTGCAAATAGCCCTTTTAAGCTATTTTGCATTGCTATGTCCTCTATATTATATTTAATATCTGTGTGATTTCTTATTCGAAGAATATTTTTTTCATTTATCAATTCAAGTATCTTACTTTCGTTTATTTCAAATTTGCGTTTTCCTGTCAGTATAATTTTATAGTATTTATTATTATCAAATTTTGTATTATTAATTTTATCTATTTCATGTTCCCATGACTCTATGTCTGTAACATCTAAATTTGTCTCTTCGAAAGTTTTCGCACTCGTTTCTATGAATTTGAGTGAAATTTCCTTTGTTTTTTCATCTATATTTCCTTCTATAAAGCCTCTTGCTCCTAGTTCGTCAAAGCCTAATGATATTGTAGAACCTGGATATACAATTCTCTGGCCTTCGTAATCATTGTAGCTTTTTTTATGTATGTGTCCTAGGGCTATATAATCAAAACCTAAGCTCTTTAGTTTTTTAGATGTTAGTGGATTATACTCTTTATTTTCGTCTTTGCCGTTGTCCAGACTCCCATGTGTGATTAATATATTTACTTTATTATTGTCTTCTATTTCTATATTTTCATATTCATTTTTCATATAAAAATCATTAAAGCCATATCCATAGATATCAATATTCTCGCATTTTATGCACTCTAGCTTGTTTGTGAAAATGTGTACATTGTCGTTCCATTTATATTGCTTATAAAATGAATTTTTGATGTATGGATCATGGTTTCCTGGAACTATAAATATTTTCGTATTTTCTATTTCCTTAAATAGTCCATTGATATATTCAATAGTTGATTTTCTTATATAATCTTGCTCATATAGGTCTCCTGCTATAAAAAAATATGGAATATCCTCTTTTTTTATATATTCCACTATCTCTTTCATGACTTTTCTCTGCTCTAATCTTCTTTCTTGTGACAAAACTTCATTCTGCCCTAATGTTGCAAAGGGGCTGTCAAAATGCATATCTGCCATATGTATAAATCTCATTTTTTATATCCTCCATTGCTTAATTTATATCATAAATTATTAATCTCAGTCAATACATTTTAGAACATTTGTTTTATTTTGTGGTCTTAAATAAAAAAAATCTTACAACTTCAGACATGTTACTTTTCACCTACCATGTTTAGTATGTTTGAAGTAAAAATTAGTCCTTAGTCATAAGATTATTTGCTAGTTTATTTATTCACTATCTTTTTTATCGTCATCTATTGGTCCAAATAGTTCATCAAATTTTGCCTCAAGTTCTTCTTGTAAATCTTTGGTGAACAACTCATCTTCTTGAGTATTATCTTCTATAGGTAATGTTGGCTCATTCGCGTCAATGTTATCCTCAAATAAATCATCTAGCGATTCAACTTTCAAATCTTGTTTCATGTAATTGTCATCTTCAAATTTTTGTGGATTATATGGATTAAATCTTCTCCATTCTCCTCTTTCCTCTGAGTTGAAATCGTTATGGTCTAATCTGAATTCATCTAGTTTTCTTGCCATTGGCTTGTTAAAGTAATAATATTTTTTAGCTTTAATTGGTTTTAAGCCTTTTTCAAATATAATACATAAGTCGTTGTCCATTCTTCTTAATTCATCAGGCGTCATTAATGCTCTTCCCATTATTTGGTCTGATGTGCTATATCCTTGTTTTGAGAAATTTTTATCTCTATTTGTTGATTTTGTATCTCTTGCGATTGTTGTTTCTCCTAGCTGTTTAGAAAAATATTCTACTGTTTTAAAAGAGTTGCTTCCTAGGAAAACGTGTGTATCACAGTTACCCATTATTGTTTCATATGATTTTTCATATACTGCTTCTAATTGGTCTAAGTTCTGTAATATAACACTAAAAGATATTCCTCTACTTCTACTTGTTGATATTTTTTTATCGAAATCTGGTATTTGGCCAATGTTTGCAAACTCATCTAATATAAAGTATGTTGGTGTTTTTAATCTTCCTCCATTCATGTCTGCATAGTTATATAATTGTTGTATCATCTGAGAGAAGAATATTGTAAGCAAGAAATTGTATGCTGTATGTGTATCTGAAGATATTACATATACTGCTGTTTTATGGTTTGCTATATCTTCAAAATCAATTGTATTTGTCGATGTTACCTCTGCAATTTCTTGTGAATCAAATTTTCCTAATTTTGATTGTAACGTACTTAATATTGAGCTATATGTCTTATCAGAAGCTATCTCTATAGATTTATAATTTGTTCTTGCTGGGTGGTCAATAGGTAGCTCATTCATTAACTCTGTTAGTAGGTTACTCCCACTGTTATTATTAGCGGCTCTTACTAGCTCTGCACATGATGCTAAGTTTCGCTCTTCTGGTGGTCTTTTTGATATTAGATAATAGATAAGTGACTTCAATAGCATTTCAGCAGTATCATCCCAGAATGGGTCAGAACTCTTTCCTTCTGCTTCTTGTCCCTTTACTATTGTATGTGCTATAACGTCTACATCTATATTGCTTGTAATATGCATTAATGGATTATATCCATCACTATTTTCTGGATTTACTAAGTTTAATACTTTTATGTCATATCCATTCTTTTTTAAGAATCCAGCTGTTTTGTCATATAATTCTCCTTTAGGGTCTGTAAAAACATACGAACCTAACATCTGATAAGCGTTTGGTATTGAATATGATGCGGATTTACCTGAGCCTGAGCCTCCGACTACTAGTACGTTTACATTTCCTCTTTTATCTACTGGCAAGTAGTTACCTTCTGCTAATATAATTCCTTTGTTTTTACTAAGTATTCTATACTGTTCTCCACCTTCGCTCCAATCGCTCGAACCATTCTCAATGTCTTTAAAATCGTTCTTTGGTTTGGATTTTATGATTCCTATAACTGTAACTATAAAAAATAGTATAGTAAGCCATATTGTTCCTTTACCATATGACGACATGGCTCCAGTTCCTGCAAGTTTTGTTATCGCCGTAAAACTTGAAATTTCTTTAATAAAATTTTCTATAAATAAATATAATTCTATTTCTCCCGTAACATTACGACTTTCCTCCATAGCTACTGCTATAGGCGCAATTAATAGTATTTCTAATACTATCCAAAGTACTAAAAATACTATTAAATATTTTTTATTATCTTTAAACGCTTTTTGCATTCTACTCATATATTTCACCTTTTCTTGAGTTTTTATTATTTTTCTACTTCTTCTCTTATTTCTTGTTCCTGTTCTTTTCCTACTAACTTCATTGTTATATAATCTTCTTCTCTATCAGAGCACGTAGCTTCTTTACTTGCATCTGGTGGAACTACTAGTTTGTCTTGTTCTGGGTCTATAACAGTTTGTCCCCCAACAAATTTTACTTTTCTTGAACCTCCATTTGTAGATTCTATGTTTAATTCGCTCATTTAAGATCCCCCTTAATTATTATCCTCTCTTATTTCGAAGGCGAAATAAGACTTATATGGTTTTAATTTACATTTTCCTTTAACTTCATTTGTGTCTTTATCAAAATATAATACTGGTTTTACTTCTTCTGTAGTTTCTGGATCTATTATTGTTATTGGTCTTTGTAGATTTGGCGTGTACTTTATATCTTTGTATTCTGTCTCCTTATCTGAATATAATGTGTCAAATTTTATAGGTACAGGTTTTTTCGATATTTTAACTTCATCTTTGTTAACCAATCCCATGTTAACAACAACTTTGTCTTGTCCAAAAGACAATATCACTAATTGATTATATACGTCTTTTTGCGAATCCACAAAAAAGGTTTTTCTTTTATTTAATCCAACTAATTCTTCTCTACATTTTAACCTCTCTAATGTGAATTTAGGCGAATTTACATCCATTTCTTTATCGGTTTTATTGATTTGATAAATTACCGTATTCACATTTTGTGGATCTGTTATGCTAAAATGTTTTCCCTGATTCTGGTCCATTTGTTGCACCTCTTTCCATATGAAATATTTTCATATTTTTTCTTCTGCATACTCTTTTATTATAACTTATTTAGTGGAGTATGTCAATATGTTTATGTAATCTTATTATGTGTTTCTAAGCTTCTCTTGGGTTAAATTTTGATGTTTTTTTCATTTGCCTATATAGTTCTTTTTCTTTTTCCGAAACATTTTTTGGAATCATTATTTTTATTCTTATAACAAATTCTCCTCTGCCACCTTTTCCATCTTTGTATCCTTTATTAGGTATATGTATTGTCTCGTCAGTTTCTATTCCTTGAGGTATATATACACCTATAGTCTCGTCTATAGCGTTCACATCTACTTTTGTTCCTAATACAGCTTCCCATGGGCTTATATTTAACTCTGTATATATATCTGAACCGATTAGTTTGTATTTTCTGTCTTCTAATATATTAATTTTTATTAATAAATCTCCATTTTTTCCACCATTTTCTCCTGGTTTTCCTTGGCCTATTAATCTTACTTTTTCACCATTTCTTATTCCTTCAGGAATATTTATTTCAAAATTTTTCATTTTGCCTGTTACTGTTCTCAATGATATTTTTTTAGTCTGCCCAAAAAAACCTTCATAAATGGATATTGGTATTTCTGTTTCTACGTCCTCTCCCTGAACAGGAATTTTTTCACTTCTTCGCTTATTTATTTTTGTGTCATTACTGCTTGTATTTTCAATTCCAAATAATATATTAAATATTTCTCCTCGTGTTGCCGTTCTGTTTTGCTCTTTGGATTGTTGTTCTAATTTTTTCTTTCTTTTGCCAACATGTGAATTCCACATTCTATCATATTTTTTTCTTGAAGCCGCATCTGATAGAATTTTATATGCTTCATTTATGTCTTTAAATCTCTCTTCTGTATTGTTCCCACCATTGACATCTGGATGGTATTTCTTTGCTTGCTCTCTGTAAGCTATCTTTATTTCATCTATATTAACTTTATTTGTGTCCAATCCAAGTATTTTATAGTAATCTTTGAAAATCATTTAACATCCTCCCATACTATGGTTCTTGAATTATATCACATTTTTGTGCTATTTGGAAGTTTTTGCATAAAATTTATATATTTATTCCTCGTTTCAATACTTTTTGGATGTATCAGTTTTCCATTATTTATTAGGTTCATCACGTTTGAGTCAATTATATATACTA
>CAMGAZ010000014.1 GCA_946008205.1 uncultured Clostridium sp.
TAGATAATACAATTATTACAATAAATAATTCTACAATTGCAGAGGCTTACGTGAAAAATTGGGGAGACATTGAAAAAAGAAGATATTCGGTAACATTAAATTTACCTTTACAAACTTCAGAAGCAACGATTAAGAAATTATTAAATAAGATAAAATTTGTGTTAAAAACTAATCCAGATATAATAAAAGATACATTGCAAGTACATTTTGAAACAATTGGAACTGATGGAATCAAAATATTTATATATATGAATACATGCAAGACAGACTATAATGAATACGAAACTTTTAAAGATACTATTAATTTAGAAATTATTAAGATTCTCGAGTCGGAAAATGTACAATTAGCATATCCAGGGCAAAATATATATATCAAAGACATGGATGAAATAGAAGCAGAAAAAGTTTCAAATAAGAAAAACAAATAGCAAATTTTGCTAAAAAAACATATAAAAGACACAAAAATGTTTTAAAATATATCATATATAATAATGTACCTAAGAAAGGATGTATTAAAGTGGAAAACGAGAGTATTCTTATAGTTGACGATGAAGAAAGAATGAGAAAATTAATAAAAGATTTTCTAAAGCAAAAAAACTATAACACAATAGAAGCAGCTGACGGAGAAGAAGCATTGAAAGTATTCTCTGAAAATAAAAATAAAATAAGATTAATTTTATTAGATGTAATGATGCCTAAATTGGATGGATGGTCTGTTTTGAGACAAATAAGACAAACATCAAAAGTACCAATAGTAATGCTTACTGCTAGAGGAGAAGAACAGGATGAATTATTTGGTTTTGAATTAGGAGTGGATGAATATATATCAAAGCCTTTTAGTCCTAAAATACTAGTTGCGAGAGTAGAAGCTATTTTGAAGAGAACAGCTGGAGATAGCAAAGAAATTAAAGACTATGGTGGAATTAAAATAGATAACCAGGGAAGGACAGTATCTGTTGATGGAAAAAATATAGAATTGAGCTTGAGAGAATATGAACTACTTATATATTTAGTAGAGAATCAAGGAATTGCTTTATCAAGGGATAAAATACTAAACAATGTATGGAACTATGATTATTATGGAGATTCAAGGACTATTGATAGCCATATAAAAAAGATAAGACACAAACTAGGGAAAAAGGGAAAGTATATAGAAACGATTAGAGGAATAGGATATAAATTTGAAGTTAAATAATAGAGGATAATATGAAGAAGATAAGCGAAAAATTTAAATCTGTTAGAGTAAAGCTATTCTGTACTCTAAGTATAATAGTAATATTTATAATTGCACTACTTATTATAATGAATAGTGTAGTATTAGAGACATTTTACACAATGTCCAAAATATCTGCGGTAAAAAAAGAATACAATATCATAAATGAATTGTACAATACGAAAGATCCAGCTATCTTTACTCAAATAAAAAGAGATGCCCTAGCTAATAATTTTGATATATTAGTAGAAGACGAGAATTATATGTTTATTTTTTCTACAAATGAAAACTTTGCTAACGCGATTAATCAAAATAGTAATATTAAAAACTATTTTAAAATTGTTGATAGAAATAAACAACGAATTCTTTATTCTGAAGATAGAATGATAATAAAAAAGATTGTGTCAAATGGATTAAACTGTATACTATTATCAGGAGAGCTCGATAATGGATATAAATTGTATATACAAATACCAATATCCGCGATAGAGGAAAGTGTTAGAATATCTAATAATTTATTACTTATAATAGGAATGATTGCTATTATAATTGCAGGGATTGCTGCATCATATGCTTCTAAGAAATTTACTAATCCAATTTTAGAATTAAATATAATAGCTAATAAAATGTCTAAATTGGACTTTAGCCAAAAGTATCAATTAACTGATTCTGACGATGAAATAAATGAACTTGGAAATAGCATTAATATAATGTCTGAAAAATTGGAAAAAACAATAGGTCAATTACGAAGCAGTAACTTAGCTTTGGAGAGAGATATAGAAGAAAAATCAAAAATTGATGAAATGAGGAAACAATTTATTTCAGATGTATCTCATGAATTAAAAACTCCGATTGCTTTAATACAAGGGTATGCAGAAGGCCTTTTAGAGAATGTTAATGCAGATGATGAATCTAGGAAATACTATGCTGAAGTAATACTAGACGAATCTAATAAAATGGATAAACTAGTTAGACAATTATTAGAACTAATGAAATTAGAGTATGGAAAGCGTGAATTTAATAATGAAAGATTTAACATTTGTGAATTAATACAAGAAGTAATAAGAAAATGCAATGTAATGCTTGAAGAGAAAGAAATAAGAGAAGTAAGGTTTGATATGGACAAGCCAGTAATTATATATGCTGATGAGTTCTATATAGAGCAAGCTTTTACGAACTATTTCACTAATGCTATAAAACATACAAAAGATGTTAATGGAGAAAAGTATATAGAAATTAAAATTAAAGAGAATAAGAATAAAAATAATGTACGAGTATCTGTATTTAATACAGGAGAAATTTTATCGGATGAAGACTTAGAAAGAATCTGGGGGAGATTCTATAAAGTAGATGAATCAAGAAATAGAGCTGATGGAGGAAGTGGAATAGGGTTGGCACTTGTAAAAGCAATAATGAATAATTATAATTCTAGATATGGTGCTATAAATAAAGAAAACGGTATAGAATTTTACTTCGAAATTCAGACTACAGAAAACAAAACCAATGAAAAAAAATGAAAGGATGATGTTAAAAATGAGTAGGAATCAATTTAACAATGCAGATGACTTAAGAAGTAGTATTAAAAATGGAGCAAGAAAAAAGAAAAAAGGTAATATGAAAAAAATACTACTACCACTTTTATTAGTGGCTTTGATAGTAATTGTTACATTAATAATTACAAATTCAGTAAAAAATAAAAATATAACTCCTCAAGAAGTAACTGAGTATAATTATTTTATTACTTCGATAAATGGAAAATCTGGGGTAATAGATAAAACAGGAAAAACAATAATTGAACCACAATATTCATACATACAAATCCCAAATCCAGAGAAACCTGTGTTTGTGTGCTATGAAACAAACAATACATCTAAAGTTTTAAATGAGAATAATAAAGAAATTTTAACTAAATACAAAAATATACAAGCAATATCAAACAATAATACATCAATCCAAAATACCTATCAAACTCAAGTACTAAGATATAGCGAAGAAGGAAAATTTGGGCTAATAAGAATAAATGGCAATGAAATAACTCCAGCCATTTATGAAAGCATAGAAACGTTAGAATATAAAGATGGAATTCTAAAAGTAAAAAAAGATGGCAAATATGGATTGATTGATATAAATGGCAACGAAATAGTTAAAACAGAATATAATTCCATTTCTACAGATGGTTATTACAATGAAAGCACAAAATATGATAAAGCTGGATATATAGTGAATATAAGGACAGATGAAGGTTATAGATATGGTTATATAAACAGTAAGGGAAGACAAGTGCTAGAGACAATGTACACTAATATTAAAAGGATAACAGAGATAAAGAACGCAGATACTGTATATCTTATTACTTATAATAATGGAAAAGCAGGTGTGCTAAAAAACGGACAAACATTAATAGAAAATGAATATGAGAGCATCGAATTTGATTCTGCAAATCAAATCTTTGTGTTACAAAAAAATGCAAAACAAGGAGTATGTGACTTAGATGGAAATATGATTCTTCCTATACAATATGAAAATATAACATTTGCTGGTAAATATTTAAATGCTAATAAAGATTCAAAGTTACTAGTATTTGATGTAACAGGAACATTACAAAACGAAGAGAGTTATAAAAGTATAGATTTTGTTGCAGACGGAAAATATGGTATAACGATTGACAGAAATAATAAATACGGAGTAATAGATAGCAATAAATTGAGCATTTTAGAAAATAAATATTCATATATAGAATATGCTTTTGATAATTATTTTATAGTATCGCTAGATGGAAAATTAGGGGTATTAGATTCAAACAATAATACAATTATTCCAATAGAAAAGGACATTGTGCAAAACATAAAAGGTACAAATATGTTACAAGTTATTAATTCAAAAACAAATACCTCAGAATTTTATAATAAAAAGATGGAAAAAGTATCCACACAAATCGATCCTAGGAAATATATAAAAGACAATTATATAGAAATCGCAAGTAGCAACAATATCGAATATTTTGATTTCGACGGAGATAAGCAAGAAGCAGATAAAATATTTACGGAGAATAAAATATTTGCAAAACAGAAAGACGGAAAATGGGGATATGTTGACAAAAATGGCAATATTGTTGTAGAATTTAAGTATGACATGGCTACAGATATTAACCAATATGGTTTTGGTGCGGTTAAACTAAATGGAAAGTGGGGAGTAATTGATCAAGAGGCTAACCTAATTAAAGAGCCAATATATGAGTTAAATGAATATAATCCTAATTTTATAGGTGAATATTATGAGGTTAGTAGCATTTATCAAATATCATATTATTCAAACGAATTATAAAATTATTAAACAGAAGATAGCTCAATTTTAGTATAGAAGCAAATTGAGCTATTTTACTTGGAATTTATGAAAGGAATGGTAATAAAAATGGAAAATTTAGAAATAAAAAACAAAGTAAAAGAATTAGTAGAAACAGCAGAGGCAGAATTAAAAGAGCAATATAAAAAAGTAGAGGAAATATGTGAATTCAATAGTGAAAAAGTATTAACAGCTTTCCAAAGAAATAGAGTAACAGAAGCTGATTTTGGTAGCACAACTGGATATGGCTATGACGATATAGGAAGAGAAAAAATAGAAAAAGTTTTTGCAGATGTATTTCATGCAGAAGATTGTATTGTAAGAGGACAATTTATATCAGGCACTCATGCGTTAACAGTTGCTCTATTTGCATTCTTAAGACCAGGAGATACAATGCTTAGTATAAACGGTAAGCCATATGATACGCTAGACGAAGTAATAGGAATAGCGGAGAACCAAAGCTCTTTAAAATCTTTTGGAGTAAATTACGAGCAAATAGATTTAGTAAATGATGATTTTGATTACGAAAAAATAGAAGAAAGATTAAAAAAATCAAAAGTAAAATTAATAGAAATACAAAGATCAAAGGGATACGCTTTAAGGAAAAGCATATCATTAAGTAAAGTTGAGAGTGTTATAAAAAGAATAAGAGAAATAGACAAAGATGTAATAATAATGATAGATAACTGCTACTGTGAATTCGTTGGTAAAAAAGAACCATTAGAAGTTGGAGCTGATGTTATTGTTGGCTCTTTGATAAAAAATCTTGGTGGAGGAATTGCTCCAAATGGGGCATATATTGCAGGAAGAAAAGATTTAGTAGAACTTGCAGCAGAAAGATTAACCGTCCCAGGAGAAGGAAAAGGAGTAGGTCCCACATTGGGAATAAATAAGAGCTTTTTGCAAGGATTATTCTTGGCACCAAGTGTAGTTAGGTCAAGTGTAAAAACAGCCATATTAACAAGTAGAGTAATGGAAAAACTTGGTTATAAAGTAGAGCCTACATATGACGCAGAAAGAGTAGATATAGTACAAACAATAGAATTTGGAGATAGAGATAAATTAATAAAATATTGTCAAGGAATACAATCAGGGTCTCCAATAGATTCAGACTCTTTGCCAGAACCATGTGAGACTCCTGGATATCTTGACCCTATCATAATGGCATCAGGAAGTTTTACACAAGGGTCTTCAATAGAACTTTCTTGTGATGGCCCACTAAGAGACCCTTTTGTTGGATTCCAACAAGGAGCTTTGACATATGAATACGGAAAATTAGGATTAATAAAAGCAGTAGAGTATATGCTTAAGTAATTCCTAGAAAGGTGGAATTTACAGGATGAGAGTAGTGGTAATAGGTGGTGGACCAGCAGGGATGATGGCAGCCATATCAGCTAGTCAAAATAACAATGAGGTTTGGTTGCTAGAGAAAAACAATAAACTTGGAAAAAAGTTACTAATAACAGGCAAGGGAAGATGCAACATTACAAGCAGTTTGGACATGAAAAATTTTATATCTAATGTGCCAGGAAACGGAAAGTTTTTGTATAGTGCTTTCGATAACTATACAAATATAGATATAATAAATTTTTTAAAAAAGCACGGAGTCAATGTTAAAGAAGAAAGAGGAAATAGGATATTTCCAACATCAGATAAATCCGTAGATGTATTAAGCGCGTTTGAAAAAGAACTAAAAAACAAGAATATAAAGATTAAATTTAATGCAAAAGTTACAGATATAGAGACGAAAGACAATGAAGTGAAATATGTGAAGTATGAAGAAGAAGGAAAACAAAAAAGCATAGAGGCAGATAAAGTAATATTGGCTACAGGAGGAAAAACATATCCACAAACCGGTTCAACAGGGGATGGATATGAAATGGCGAAAAGACTAGGACATACCATAACTGAAATAAAACCATCTTTGGTACCATTAACTACAAGTGGAGTATCATTAGAGTTGTGCAAAGAAATGCAAGGACTAAGTCTAAAGAATGTATCCATAAAGATAATGGATACAAGCAAAAATAAGTTGATATATGAAGATTTTGGGGAAATGTTGTTTACACACTTTGGAATATCAGGGCCGACCATCTTAAGTGCTTCAGCGCATTTAATAAGGTATAAAAATATAGACAGCTTATTAAAAGAACAAAAAATAAAATTAATAATTGATTTGAAACCCGCTTTGTCATTGGAAAAGCTAGACGCAAGAGTACAACGCGATTTTTTGGATAACAAAAATAAAGAGTTTAAAAACAGCTTAAATAATTTATTACCACAAAAACTCATATCTCCGATTATTCAACTTTCCGAAATAGATGGAAATGAAAAGGTAAATGAAATCACAAAAGAGAAAAGGTTAAGATTAGTAAAATTATTGAAAAATTTTACTATTGCAATAACAGGCTTTAGACCATTAGAAGAGGGAATAGTAACTTCTGGTGGAATAAGTATAAAAGAAATAAATCCTAAAACAATGGAATCAAAATTAGTAAAAGGATTATTCTTTGCAGGAGAGATAATAGATGTGGACGCATATACTGGAGGATTTAACTTACAGATTGCATACTCTACAGGTTATACAGCGGGAAGTGAAATACAGTAAATTTTAAAATTTACTTTTGGAAGGAAAAATACAATGAATAGTGATAAAGAATTTTATACTTTAGAGGCTCCCTCTATAGCTGAAATTATTGAAAAAAAATCAAGATTTATTGCAAATGCATACCATATTAACAATAAAGATGAAGCGGAAAGTATAATAAATGAGCTAAAGAAAAGATATTTTGATGCTAGACATAATTGCTATGCTTATAGTCTTTTAAATGTCGATGGAGGTCTTATAGAAAAATGCAGTGACGATGGAGAACCATCAGGGACTGCAGGAGCGCCAATATTAAATATAATAAAGAAAAATAACTTGAACAATATTTTGATTGTGGTAACAAGATACTTTGGAGGAATTCTATTAGGAACGGGAGGCTTAACTAGAGCGTATTCGGAAACAGCACATAGTGCTATAGAAAAAGGAAAAATTGTAAAACAAGAAAAAGGACTAGAAGTTCTTATCGAAATAGAATATATGCACAATGAAAAGTTTAGATATTATTGCGGAAAAAACAAAATAAATATATTAGACACTCAATATGGAGAAACTATTTTTTATAAAATAGAAATAAATGATGAAGAATATAATAATGTGATTCTACAAAGTTTAGAGAATAATGAAAAAACATCATTTATTATAAAGAAAATTAGCGTCATATGTCGAAAATTCATTAAAAAAGAAATATAATGTATGGAAAAAAATGGAAAAATTCCCTCGAAACTATTGCAAAAAACTGTATATGAATATATAATACGAAATGTAAAAATTTTACAGTAGTATTATTAAGAATAGGGGGAACGAAAGAGTGAAGGATAAAATAACCGTTTTAATCTCAGATGACAACAATGAATTTGCCGCTACTTTATCAAAGTATTTAGAGAATGACGATGTAATACAGGTGGTCGGCGTGGCAAAAGATGGTGAAGAAGCACTAAGTATAATATCTACTATAAAACCAGATATTGTACTCTTAGATGTAATTATGCCACATCTTGATGGATTGGGAGTATTAGAGAGAATGAACTCAATGCGACTAGAAAATCCACCAATATGTATCATGCTTTCTGCGGTAGGGCAAGACAAAATTACACAAAAGGCAATAGCTTTAGGAGCACAATATTATGTAGTAAAACCATTTGATATAGAAGTATTAATAAAAAGAATAAAAGAACTACAGTATTATCAACCATCAAATAATAAAGGAAGTTTTATAGTAAAGGAGAGTAAAACACAATACATAGACATACCTCAGAGTGAAAAGAAAAATGAGGATAGTTTGGAGGCTTTGGTAACAAATGTTATTCATGAAGTAGGGGTTCCAGCACATATAAAAGGATATCAATACTTAAGAGAAGCTATAATGATGGTTGTAAACGATATAGATATTATAAATCAAATAACAAAGCAGTTATATCCAGATATTGCTCAAAAATATCATACAACGCCATCAAGAGTTGAACGTGCTATACGTCATGCAATTGAAGTTGCTTGGGGAAGAGGACAGCCAGATGTTGTAGAGAATATATTTGGGTATACAGTTTCGGCTGCAAAAGGGAAACCAACCAATAGCGAATTTATTGCAATGATTGCAGATAAATTAAGAGTTGAAATAAAAACAGCATAAAAAATAGATATAGAGTTTAATACTCTATATCTATTTTTTTCTTTTCGTTAGAAAGATGACTATATTTCATTTTTGTTGCCTGACCACCTCGGATATGTCGTTCTGCTTTATTTTCATCAAGCACTACTCTTACTTCAGAAGCGAGAGCAGGATTTATTTTTAATAATCTTTCACTGACATCTTTATGCACTGTAGATTTAGAAATACCATATTTTTTAGCGGTACCTCTGACTGTATCTTTTGAATCTATTATATATCGAGCCAACATAATGGCTCTTTCTTCAATTGAGAAACCAATCATTAGGAAACAACCCCCATAGAATCTTTTTGTTTAATCTTATTCAAGAAATATAAATAATAGAACAGCATAATAAATATAAAAATAATTAAAGTTTTTGTATGAAATCTATTGAATAAAAAATTTTTTTAATATATGATTATAAAGTAAAAAAAAGAATATGGAAAAAATATAGCAAGAAAGTGATAATAAATTTGAATTTAAAAGGGGAAAAAATATGGCAAAACAAGACCAAGAATTGAATGTGTATGAGCATTTTAAACATAAAACAACTACAGGCGAATATTACTTCTTGACAATTATAGATGATAATGGAGTACAAACCATTAATCTTTCAACAGAAGACAAAGACATATTTTATTTTGGAACTAGTATAGATAATGATATATTAATTGTGTCTGATGCCGTTGATTACTTACAAGGTTATTTAAAATTAACAGAGTATGGTGTACTTGCTGTTAATACAAGTAATAAAAATGCAATGATTGGTAACAATAATAAAGAATATAAAGATATATATTTGTCTGATGGTAGTTTTGTAAAGATGATTGACTCTAATGACTCTACTAGACAAGGTGTAATTATGATAATGTCAATTGGAAAGAGGCTAAATGAATGGAAATTACAACATTTACAAAGTGGTAAAATTTCGATAGGAAGTAGTGAAGGTTGTACAATAGTACTTCCCCCTAATGGAACAGCAAAGAAACACGCTACCATAAACTATGCACAAGGAAAGATTTCAATACAAGATGAAGGAAGTCTGAATGGCGTATATATAAATGGAGGAAAGATACAAGGACAAAGAAAATATGAGTTAAACAATTTAGATGTTATTTATATTGCAAATACAAAGTTGATAGTACATAAAGACACAATAGTTTATCAGATTAGGCAAAATGGTGTTCAATTAGATGCTGTAGATATTGTTAAAAAAGTTCGTATAAAATTTAAAGTTAAAGAGATTTGTTCCCATGTAAATCTTAGTATACATCCTTCTGAATTTGTTGCTTTTATCGGAGGGTCAGGAGCAGGAAAATCTACGTGCATGAAATGTATAAGCGGTGTTGACAAGCCAACGTCGGGAATTGTACTGGTAAATGGTGAAGATTTATATGAAAATTACGATATAATAAAATATAATATTGGTTATGTACCACAAGAAGATATTGTTTTTTCAAATTTAACGTTGAAAGATATGTTACAATATGCTGCTAAATTAAGGATGCCAGATAATACTACTAGAAAAGAACGTAATGAAAGAATAAAAGAAGTTCTAGAAATTGTACAATTAAGTGATTTTGAAAATTCTTATATTAGGCAACTAAGTGGAGGCCAGAGAAAAAGAGCAAGTATTGCAGTGGAATTAATTGCAGATCCAAACTTATTCTTCTTAGACGAACCGACTAGTGGATTAGATCCAGGAACGGAAAGAAGTATAATGAAAACACTGCAATCAATGGCTAAAATGGGCAAGACTATTATTCTTGTCACACATAATACACTAAATTTACATTTGTGCGATAAAGTAGCATTTTTCGGAGCTGATGGCAAATTATGTTTTTATGGAAGACCAAAAGAAGCCCTAGATTTTTTTGAAGTAGACGATTTTGTTGATATATATACATTAATAAGTGAAAATGTGGAATTATGGCATGATAAATTTGAAAATTCAGAATATGCAATTGTACCAGAACCTGTAAGCAAAGAAACAAACAAAGCGAAAGTAAAGAAAAAATCATTTTGGAAACAATTAATAAATTTAATACTAAGATATATAAAATTAATATCTAATGATATACAACAATTAGTACTTTTATTTGCACAAGCGCCAATAGTTGCAATATTGTTATCAATAGTATCTAGTGACGAAATGTATTCAGGATATGAAGATACAAAAGCAATATTATTTTCAATTGGATGTGCATGTATTTGGCTAGGACTATTAAATTCAATACAAGAAATATGCAAGGAAAAAGTAATATTACAGAAAGAATATATGGCTGATTTAAAGCTTTCTGCATATTTGCTGTCAAAATTTATTGTGCAAGGTATATTAGCTTTTATACAGTCCTTTATAGTAGTTTATATATTCCAAGAATTAGTGGGGAAGCCAGAAGATAGTATACTAATAAACTCATTTTGGGATACACAGATAATTTGCTTTATCTCAATTTTATCCGCAGCTTCATTAGGACTATTTATATCATCATTAGTGAAAAATTCAAATATAGCAATGACAATAATTCCGTTAGTATTAGTGCCACAATTGTTATTTTCAGGTATGCTATTTAAACTTGATGGAGTAGCTGATTTTATTTCGAATTTTGTTTTATGTAGATGGACGGTTGAGGGATTGGGAACAACAGCTAATCTAAATAGTTTAACTCATATTGTACAAACAATAAATCCATTAATAGAGGTGGAAGCAGAAGATTATTTTATTTTTTCGGCTGAACATATGCTAAAAGTTATTGGTGTTATAAGTTTAATGACAGTTATATTAATGTTAGCAAGTTATATAACATTAAAGAAAAATGTTAATAAAAACATGTAATAAAAAAGTGGCTTAATGCCACTTTTTTATATTTGTTTATATTTTTTATATTGCTTTATACAAATGATTATATTGACTAGTAAGAATAATACAACTAAAACAATAACTATACTTTTTCCTGTTTGTGGTAGTTTAGAATCTTTTACTACTGATGAATCCACGGGCTTATCTGATGTATCAGGTGTATTAGGAGTATCTGGAGTTTCTGGAATATCAGGAGTAGTAGGTGTTTCAGAAACTTGAGAATCAATCCATCCTTTAATCACAGCTAATTCTTGTTTTACTTCATCCAAATTATCGTTTGTAAGATTAGCTATATGTGAAGATAATTCTACTTCTAGTACATTTAAAACCAAAGGGTTAATACCATTTATATTTTCTAATTCAGCAATATCTGCTGCAAGTTTTGCCTTTAAGGCATCGTCAACAGTAGTTGCGTCATTTATATCGTTATACATTTTATCTATTACTTCTTTAAATTGATTTAAATCTCCTAGCTCATCTTTATATTCAGTTAATATTTGTACTAATTCTGCTTCTGAATCTGTTAAAGCATACACATTTGTAACTAAGAAACTCATCATTATTAACACAACTGCTAATAATATATAAATTATTTTTTTACTAATTTTATTCATCCTTAATAATATCTCCAATCTTTTGTTATTTGATTATTTGATTTTTTATTAATTTTAGAGCCTTGATAAGACTATCTATAACTGAAGTTTTTTCTTCTTTCTCCTCAACATAATCTGATTGCTCTTGAACAGATTTACCAGAATTTATTTCTTCAGATTGTTTAATAAAGTTTTGAACATGTCCCTCATAAACATTGTATTTGCTACCCAAAACGATAAATGCATGAGTTTCACCCTCTACAGAATATCTTTGAACATATGGTATATTTGTATTAGCCATGGCATTTGCATAAATAGTATCACTATTTTTAAAAGGTACCATTGGATCTTTTGTGCCATGTATTATTAATAATGGTAAATTACAATTGGTTAAACTATTTAATGCATTTTGCTTTTCATCAAAATTACTCTCAGTCAAACCTGTTGTGTTAGAAACAAGTAGAAGTTGTTTTACTAAAGTCTCTGATAAATTATCAATATTTAAACTTGATAAATCCATTTTACTAGATAAACCAAGACTTTTTAGAGCAAATTGGATACTTGAGTTAGTATCACTTGAAGAAGAGGAACCTCCTAAGATAGAACCTAAAAGATCCTTAACAATTCCTGTTAAAGAGGTATAACCACAATCCTCTACTAGTCCAATTACTTTTTGATCTTTTAAAGTTTTTCCATCAATTTCTAAGCCAGAAAGAAATAATGTAGTAGCTCCACCTAAAGATACACCATGTACAAATATTTCATCGCATTTTCCTGAATAATTTGTATTTAGATATGTTAGCCAATCCCAAATATCAAGACTTTCTAAGTAGCCCATTCCACAACTACCTTCGCTATTTCCACATCCTCTTAAGTCTGGAGCCAAAACGTTAATATTTTGATCTAAATACATTTGACCAATAGCATCAGCAATTGATTGACCATCCATATTATTTCCGTGAACTAATATAGCCCATTTATTAGATGTAGGTTTACCTGAAGAATCAGTATTTGCATAATATATTTTTCCTGCTAATTTAACTTGATAGTCAGAGCCAGATAATTTACCAGCTGTTGTTGCAACCATGTTATCTATTTCGACATCAGGAGTTAAACTCTCAATCGCTAAATTCTTACTATTTAAAAGAAGATTTAGATCAATAGAATTTAATAAATCAGAAATGTTGGTTGATGATGATGTCGTTATTGTATTTAAAAGTTGGCTTGAAACACTAGAAACTATAG
Source organism: uncultured Clostridium sp. (assembly GCA_946008205.1). Lineage (GTDB taxonomy): Bacteria > Bacillota > Clostridia > TANB77 > CAG-508 > CAG-245. The sequence continues at coordinate 13,508 of CAMGAZ010000014.1, forward strand.
GAGAACTACTGTATTTATTTCTAAGTGCTAATATTTCATCAATTAATTGAATTTTAGATTCGCTTAGATTTAAGGAATTATCCATTCCTTTTGTGAAAGTACTTAGTTCATTCACGAAACTTCCATATTGTTTAATATTATTTTGTCTATTTGCGACAATGCCTAATATAGTGCTAGAATTAGATTGTGAAGAAGTAAATGCATTACTTACAATAGCGGGAACAAGTAATGTTAAAATCATTAATACAATTACTACTCCCTTTAATAATCGTGATGTTTTTTTGTTCATATAAAATCCCCCTTAATATTTACTTTTTGTAATAATAGATTTGAAATTTTTTATGCTTATGCTTTTGTACATTATTCTTAAAATAATAAATCTCATATCTTATTTCATATTATATCATTACTAC
>CAMGAZ010000015.1 GCA_946008205.1 uncultured Clostridium sp.
ATATTATTGCTATTTTATAATGTTTTACGGCAAAATCTCTTAAATGTATAAACTCTGGTAAAATTTCTTTATGAGATGTTTTTTCTATAAACTTGTCACATACCAAAATAGCAGCAGGAAGAACTGTTACGCTGCAAACTAATCCTATTAGTACTCCCTTTGCCATTACCAGACCAATATCGCTTCCTATTGTAAGTTGCATTGTACATAATGCTAAGAATCCAGCTATTGTTGTAAGAGAACTCCCGACAACTGATGATAAGGTATTGCCGATTGCATTTGACATTGCTTCATAAATATCTTTTGAATGCTTTTTTTCTGATTGGTAACTGTTATATAGGAATATAGAGAAATCCATTGTAACACCTAATTGTAAAACAGTTGCTAATGCTTTTGTAATATACGAAATTTCTCCGAGTAATACATTTGTTCCCATATTATAGAGAATGGCAATTCCTATACTTCCTAATAAGAAAAAAGGTATTGAATATGAGTCTAATGCAATAGTTAGTACTATAATACATAATATTACAGCAACTATAACATATAAAGCCATTTCAGAGTTTAGTATATCTTTTATATCTTGTGATGTCGCAGACATTCCTGAAACCATACATTGTTTTTTAGCAATATCTCTAATATCTTCAATAGCTTTTAAAGTTGCATCATCGCCAATTCCAGTTCTAAAAGTTACTATAATTGGAGTTTCCCCATCAGCACTTATTTTTTCTTGAATGTCTTCTGGTACCATTTCTAGTGGTACTGTAGTTCCAAGTACATCATACACTCCAACAACTTTGTCCACACAATCTATTTCTTTTATTTTATTTTCCATCTTTAGTACATCTTTAGGCGTCATTTCTTTATCTACCAATAGTATTGAATATGAGCCAATATTAAAATCTTTTGATAAAATACTTTGACCTTCTATAGTCTCTACATTTTTTGGCAAGTATGTTAATATATCATAATTTATTCTTGTTGCTTTTATTCCCAATATAGAAGGTATTAGCAACAAAATGGCAATTACGATAATTATGGCTCTATGCTTGCATATAAAATTTCCAAACTTATTAAACTTTGCCATGTATATTCTCCTTTCATTTTGTGACCAACGGTCAGTGAATATCCTACACCTTTTCTGACTGTTAGTCAACATTTTTTGAAAATAGTCACACAAAATTCACAAAACTAGCTGCAATCCTCAATATAATACTTGGTATCTAGATTGCAAAGTATATTTTTATCAATTGACTACAAGTCATTTTATGTGCTATAATATTAATATATTATAAAAATGAAGGTAATTTATCATGAATAAAAAGGAAAAAGAAGATAAACTTATAAAAACCGCTTTTAATTTATTTACTAAAAAAGGGGTAAATAATACATCAATACAGGACATTGCTGACGAAGCAGGTATTGGAAAAGGAACGTTTTATTTATATTTTAAGGATAAATATGATATTAGGGATAAAGTAATTGCTAGCTGTTCTAGCAAATTGTTTTCAGATGCTCTTGATGCTTTGGATAAAAGCTATATTCAGAATTTTGAAGATAGAGTTATTTTCATGATTAACTATATATTAGATGAATTAAATAAAAATAAAGTATTGCTAAAATTAATTTCTAAAAATTTATCTTTTGGATTATTTAATAATACTATAACTAATATATCAAATTTATCTAATATTGATGATACAGAGACTTTATATGAAAAATTCGTTAACATGGTAAATGAGAAAAACATAAATTTAAAAAATCCAAGAGTTACACTCTTTACTATTATAGAACTTGTGAGCTCTACAGGTTTTAACTCTATTTTATATTCAGAGCCCCTACGTTTAGATGAATATAAGCCTTATTTATATTCGGTTATTAGGAGCATACTAAAAGAAAATATATAACTGCTTTATTGTCCATTTCCTATGCTAATTACTATACTACATTCTTTATAAAAAACAAGCGAACAAACTAGAATATTATGGATTAATAAAACTTTAATTTGCAAATTATGTAAATTTGTATTATAATATAGAGGCGTTTAAAAGGAGATTTTTTATAATGGATAATAGTTTAATAAAAGATAAAACAAAATATTTAGATTTAACGGATATAAAAAATATTGCAGAATATTCAAAGTTGGAAACGGCTGGTCAAATTATTAGAAATGGTGGTTTAGTCCTATTCCCTACTGAAACTGTTTACGGGTTAGGTGCTAATGGTTTAGACGCAGAAGCGGTCAAGAAAATTTATGTTGCTAAAGGTCGCAGATCAGATAACCCTCTAATTTTACATATATCTGATATTGAAATGCTTGGAAAAATCGCAAAAGATATTTCTGATATTGAATTTAAATTAATGAATGCTTTTTGGCCAGGACCTTTTACAATTATTTTAAATAAAACTGACCTTGTTCCTTCGGTTGTAGCTGGGGGCTTAGATACTGTGGGTGTACGCATGCCAAGTAATGAAATTGCTAGAAACTTAATAAAGTTTGCAGATGTTCCAATAGCTGCTCCAAGTGCTAATATTTCTGGAAGGCCAAGTGGTACAAATGTTAAGGACATATATCAGGAGCTTGGTGATAGAGTTGATTATATAATTGATGGAGGAGATTGCAATATTGGTGTCGAATCAACTGTTGTAAGGGTGATTGACGGAGTTCCTCACATATTAAGACCTGGAAAAATTACTGCTGAAGAGATACAAGAAATTGCAGGAGATGTAGTTATTGATAAGCATATTTTAGGGAAATTAGAAGCAGACACAAAAGTCATGTCTCCAGGCATGAAATATAAACATTATGCCCCAAACACAAAATGTGTACTAGTTTACGATGAGAATAATTCTATTTTACAAGATAAAATTAAGACCATAATCGGTAATTGCTTTGAAGAAAGCAAAAAGCCTTTACTAATGTGTCTATCTGATAACTATGCATTTTTTAGAGAAATGTATCAAAATAGATTAGAAATATTTAATATGGGGGCTTCTCTAGACGAAATGTCAAAAAATATCTTTACAGACTTAAGAAGAGCCGATTTATACAATGTAGATTTAATCATTATTCAAGGAGTTTCTACAGATGGTTTAGGGCTCGCAATAATGAATAGATTAGTTAGAGGTTGGATTTATATTGTGATATAAATTTAACTTCATAAAAAATAACCACAACGGATCCTCTCGCAAAATTCCGTTGTGATTTTATTTGATTATTTAGCCTCGGAACGTTTTCCTAAAGCTCGTTTTGCTGCTTCGCTCACAGTCCACTCACTATCTTTTTCCAACATAGCAAGGGTTTCCATATCTGTATTGTCATTTTTAGCAACAGCAAGATGTACTTCCCATCTTTCATCTTTTGCTAATTTAGCAAGAATCTTAGGCTCTGTATTTTTATTTCTAGCTACAGCAATACGCACTTTCCAGTTCTTATTTTTTGCCAACTTAGCAAGAATTTTAGAATTTGTGCTTTCATTTTTGGCCACGGCCACACCATAATTTACCTCCCAGGCCTCATCTTCTGCCAATTTAGCAAGAATTTTAGGTCCTGTGTTTTCGTTTATTGCTACATTTGCGCGCACGTGCAAATCTGCATCTTCTGCCAACCTGGCAAGGGTTTCAGAATCTGTGTTTTCATTCAAAAATTTCATATTTCCTCCATAGTAGTCACTATCGCGAGAGTTTCATACCTTGTGCATTTTGTTGTTCCCTGCACATAGGATAGAATACTTTTATTATACATCGTTTGTCGGATTATGTCAAATTCCAAGATTCCGTTGCGCTTATATATTATAATTGTTCCAGCCTTGCAATAGTGTCTGCTAGCATGTCTTGATATTTTTTCATTTTTTCTTTTTCTTCTTGTACTTTTGCTTCTGGTGCCTTATTTAGAAATCCTGGGTTTGAAAGCATTTTTGTACTTCTAGCTACTTCCGCTTCTAGCTTTTCTTTTTCTGCTTGCAACTTAGATTTTTCTTCTTCAATATCAACTAGTTCTTCAAATGGTATAAATACCTTAATTCCATTTGCTAAAGCTGATACTGCATGTTTTGGTATATTGGTTTCATCTTTTTCTATTTTGATGCTATTGCCAAACCCTAATTTTTCTATCCAAGATTCTGAGCTATTTAATAATGTTTCATATTCTTTATCATCTACTATGAAAATCAAGTCAGATTTTTTTGATGGATGTACGTTCATGTTTGTTCTGATGTTTCTTATTTGACTAATTAAGTTTTTCATTTCTTCTATATGAGTTTCTTCTAGTTTAAAATCATACTTCTCATCAAATTTTGGCCAATCAGCTATCATTATGCTTTCATCACTATTGTATAGTTGGCAATATATTTTTTCTGTTATAAAAGGCATTATTGGATGTAGCAATTTTAATATGTCGCATAGTACTTTATTTAATACCTTTTGAGCTGTAATTTTTGATTCTGTATTTGCCTCATTTTTATCATATAGACGTGTTTTTACAATCTCTATATACCAATCGCAGAATTCATTCCATGTGAAATCATAAATTTTCTGTGCATATACCCCAATGTCAAAATTATCTATGTTCGCTGTTATTTCTTTAATCAAAGTATTTAACTTTGATAATATCCATTTGTCTTCATATTCAAGTTTTGATATATCAATTTCTGCATTGTCCATATTACTAGAATCTATGTTCATCAATACAAATTTAGCAGCATTCCATAATTTGTTTGCAAAGTTTGATGCTGACTCTAATTTTTCTGGCATATATCTTATGTCATTACCTGGAGTAATCCCCATTACTAATGATAATCTTAACGCATCTGTTCCATACTTGTCTATAATTTCTAGTGGATCAATGCCATTGCCTAAGCTCTTAGACATTTTTCGTCCTTGACTATCACGTACTATTCCATGTATCAATACATTTTTGAATGGAACTTTGCCTGTATGTTCAATTCCGGAGAACATCATTCTAACTACCCAGAAGAATATAATATCATATCCTGTAACTAATGTATCAGTTGGATAGAAATATTTGAAATCTTCAGTTTCTTCTGGCCAACCTAGTGTTGAAAATGGCCATAAAGCTGAACTAAACCATGTGTCTAGTGTATCTGGATCTTGAGTAATATGTGTACTACCACATTTCGTACATTTTGAAGGCTTTTCTGCTTGGACCATTGTCTCTCCACAATCATCACAGTAGTATGCAGGAATTCTATGTCCCCACCATAATTGTCTCGAAATGCACCAATCCTTAATATTTTCTAGCCAGTTAAAATAAATTTTATCAAATCTTTCAGGAATAAATTTAGTTTCTCCATTTTTTACAGCTTCTATTGCAGGTTTTGCTAATGGCTCCATCTTTACAAACCACTGATTAGAAATCATTGGTTCTATTGTTTTATGGCATCTATAACATTTACCAACATCATGTGTGTAGTCTTCAATTTTGATTAAATCTCCTATCTCTTGTAGTTTTTCTACAATACGTTTTCTTGCTTCATAAATGTCTAATCCTGCAAACTCCGGAACTATATTATTCATAATTCCATTCTCGTCAAAGACTTTTATAATTTCCAAATTATTATCTATTCCTGCTTGATAATCGTTTATATCGTGTGCAGGAGTAAGTTTAACAGCTCCTGTTCCAAACTCAGTTTCAACGAATTCTGCTGCAATTATTGGAATTTCTCTATTGACTATTGGAAGAATTACTGTTTTACCGATATAATCCTTGTATCTTTCATCATTTGGATTAACTGCAACTCCTGTATCTCCAAGCATTGTCTCTGGTCTTGTTGTTGCAACTGTTAGATACTTTCCATCTTCACCTTTGATTGGATATTTTATATACCACAAATGAGTTTGTTCTTGTTCATATTCAACTTCAGAATCTGATATTGTAGTATGGCATGTCGGACACCAGTTTATCATTTTCTCGCCTTTATAAATTAATCCCTTATTATAAAGATTAATAAAAACTGTCTGAACAGCTTTTGATAAGCCATCATCAAGAGTAAATCTTTCTCTTGACCAATCGCAAGAGCTTCCCAATTTCTTGATTTGCTTTACAATAGTTCCACCATATTCCTTTTTCCATTCCCACGCTCTTTCTAAAAACTTATCTCTTCCAAGTTCTTCCTTTGTAGTTCCTTCCTCTTTTAGCTTAGCAACAATTTTAGCCTCTGTTGCAATAGATGCATGGTCAGTGCCAGGTAGCCAAAGGGCATTATATCCTGACATTCTCTTATATCTAATTAAAATATCTTGCAATGTTTCATCTAGCGCATGTCCCATATGCAACTTTCCAGTAATATTTGGTGGTGGAATAACTATTGTATATGGTTTCTTACTCTTATCATTGCTTGGTTTAAAATAGCCTTGTTTTTCCCAATTTTCATAAATCTCATCTTCGAAGTCCTTAGGGTTGAACTTTCCTTCTAATTCATGTTTACTCATTTTTACCTCCTTCTTATCTTTTAGTGATATTTGAGTACATCTCTAAAAGTGTAAATATCAATATATAAAACAAAAATCGCCACTTACATAAATTGTAAGGGCGAATTATATTTTACACGGTACCACCTTATTTATATAAATTTTGTTATCTAATTAGAAACTGTTAAGTTGTATAACAAATATCTATACATCTCTTAGTTTTATAACGTAAACTACTCGAATATGCCTACTTCTACTTCAGCACACCAGCTCCAAAGCTACCTTCAGTTTTCTTTTCTATAAGAAGCTCTCAGCAAATTACTTCTTTTCTCTTTCAAGATAGTTTAAACCTACTCCTCTTTTTCTTAGCTTTTAATATTATGTTTCTATAATACTACATTTTTAAAAAATTTGCAAGTTATTTCAACAATAATCATTAGATTGCGAAGAACACTTTGGGATAATTATCCTAGAATCTTTGAATTATTACATATATTATTCCTAATCCAATTAACATGATTATGAATCCAACAATTTTTAGTACTTTAGTTGTTTCATTTGTTTCGTTGGAACTAAACATTTTTTGAGCTATCATCCTTGCATCATATATCATCGTCACAGAAATAGCAATTATTATTGTGCTTAATAATATTAAAATTATTTTTCCCATTTTTACATCCTTTTATTTATTAATTCTTTTTAATATAAATAGACATTTTTCCATGCAGTCTATTTGTTAAAGAACTCTATGGTATATTTGCATTCAAATTTTTCCTTAGGTGCAAGTACTATCATATCCGTTTTTTGTGTAAATACTCCTGTAGATTTTATTGTATCTGCAGTGGTGTACCAAGGTTCTATGCATATGAATGGTGCTCCTGGTTTCGACCATACTGCTAAATAAGGAAATCCTTCAAAGTCCATAGTTAGTAGTGTTTTGTTTCCTGTTTTTTTCTTAAGACTTATTCTATGCGAGGTTAAGCCTTTCATTATTATTGCATCATTGTTAAATGAATCTTTTGTTATAGGTATTCTTCTTAGATCAATCATTACATTTCTAGCATATTCTGTCCCAACCAATCCATCAACTAGATATAAGAAATGAATTTTATATTCATCCTCTTCAAATTCCAAATAATATTCTTCATTAAATAAATCTTTTTGGTCTATCTTAAAAGCAGGATGTCCACCTATTCCAAAAGGCATATTATTTTCGCCTTCATTTATTACTTTATATATGGTTGTTAATTTATTCTCATCTGTTCTATATGTTACCAATAGTGAAAAATCAAATGGATATTTTACTATTGTACTTTGATTGCTTCTTAAAACATATGAATGAAAGTTGTCTAGCTTTGTTATTGGCTCAAATTCTAAGTCTCTTGCAAAACCATGTTGCCCCATTTCATATGTTCTACCATTTATGATAGTTTTATTTTGTTTCAATTTGCCTACTATTGGAAATAGCACAGGAAAATGTCTTTTCCAATAAACCCTACCATTTTCATCGATGCAATCTTGTCCTTGGTGAATCTTTTCTATTCCATCTAATTTGTAGCTTATCAGTTCAGCACCTAGTTTAGATGTAAGCATTTGGCTTTGCATACGCATTTACTCCTTTATATTTATCATACATATATAATATTGTTTTTTTATGTTAATGTCAAGTATTTGGATAGTAATTTATTACTTATCTCATACAATTTTCTCTATTTCACATAAATTTTATTTTTATAAAAATAAACCCTCTGCACGAATTGTGCAAAGGGTGTTGGATACATCTAGTTTCTGATTACGATTATTCCGAATGGTTCTAATCTATTAATAGAATTATTATTCTCTTGGAATACCACCTTTGGGTTATAAAAGTTAAAGTTTATACTTTGTGCCTTATCAGTTCTGTTCACACATAGTACTAACCGTCCGGATTCGGATTTTCTTTCTAGCACTAAGATGGAATTTGTAATTCTTAGGATTTCTGCCTTTCCCGTAGCAAGTATATCAGTATTATTCTTTCGATATGCACCTAGCCTTTTTATAAAGTCCTTCATTTCTTCTTCTTGCTTGTTCCATGGATATGGTTTCCGATTAAATGGATCCTTATATCCAGAGTCTGCCACTTCCGTTCCTTGAATCACACATGGGATTCCAGGAATCGTGTACATAATCGCTAGTGCAATCTTAAGCAAGAGTTTACCGTGAACAATTGACTTTTCAGGAAGTTCATCATGTTCTGCTTCATACTGGCGGAATCCATATGTATCGAATTGATTTTCTGACCTCCATGCACCCTCGATATCCCAAATTCTATTGTTAAATAAATCTGGGTTCATCTTATCGCCAACTAGCATCGTAATAGAATTTGGAGTATCATGCGTGCCAATATTATTCAATAAAATATCTTGCACAGATTTTGGATATTCGCCATAAACACGGTTGAAATTGTATTCAAAATGTTGGTTATATCCGTATCTAGTCCAACGTAGTATCGCGTCTGCCATAGGGTAGTTCATTACTGAATCCAGCTCTCCATTAAAAATTTTCGAATCTGCTTTATCAGTTGCTAATCCCCACATTTCGCCAATAAAGATTGTTTCAGGATATTTTTCCTTAACTCTACCGATAGCTCGTAAAAAGCTTTCAGGTAAGTTTTCTCCCAAATCCAATCTAATTCCTGATGCTCCATTTTCTAAGTACTTTTCTACAACTTCCGTCATAGCTTCTTGGTAGCTTTTAGATAGGGTGTTGCATTCTGGTAAGTCTTTAAATCCCCACCAAAAAACAGGATTCCCTTGTTGATCTCTTTTGTACCATTCTTGGTACTTTTCGTTGTCAAAGTAAGAACTATTAATTCCAGTATGATTGAAAACTAAGTCTACAACCACTAAAATGTTCAGCTCTTGGGCTTTGCGACATAGGGATTTAAAACTATCCCAAGTGCCAAGCCACGGGTCAATTACTAGGTGATTGCCCACGTCATAATGATGATACGATACGCTCTGTTCTATTGGGGTTAGATATATAATATCAAATCCTAGGTCATGAATATATGAAAGCTTTTCTTCAATTCCTTCAAGATTTCCCCCGTAGTAATACAAATTCCGATACTCGCCGTCATAATCAGGTTGCCAATCTGGCATTCTGTCATTCCAAGCTTTTAATTTCCGTCCATTAATCATTTCAGGATTTTCTCCTTTACGATAAAATCTGTCCGGCATAATCTGGTAAGCGATTCTGCCTGTCCAAATGCTGTTCATTGTATCCATTTTGCCCTTTCCTTTCTATTTAGATCTGAATGGTTAAAAACATTTACAAATGTACTTTACTATTTTTCGACATTTTTGTCAATATTTCGACAATCATTTAACTATGCAAATTATAAAATAATACTGGCAATAATGTAGAATGCCAGTATTTTAATTAATTTATTTATTTTTTTGGATAAAATTCCAAGAGTCTTCGCACATTTCTTTTATGCCTTTATGTGCTTCCCATCCTAGCTCTTTTTTTGCTTTTGTAGGGTCTGAATAGCAGGTTGCAATGTCTCCTGGTCTTCTTGGAGCTATTTTGTATGCAACTTTGTGTCCAGTTATTTCTTCAAAAGAATGTACCATATCTAATACACTGTATCCTTTTCCAGTTCCCAAATTATATATATATAATCCTTTTCCTTCTTTATCTAGCTTATTTAAAGCACATAGATGTCCTTTAGCCAAATCAACGACGTGAATATAATCTCTAACACCTGTTCCGTCTGGAGTATCATAGTCATTTCCAAATACAGATAATTCTTTTAGCTCTCCTGATGCAACTCTTACAACATATGGCATTAAGTTATTAGGAATGCCTTGTGGTTCTTCTCCAATTAGTCCACTCTCGTGTGCTCCTACAGGATTAAAATATCTTAATATACAAATGTCCCAGCTATTATCTGAATTATACAAATCTTTTAAAATTTGTTCTATAAATAATTTTGAAGTTCCATATGGGTTAGTAGTTCCCCCTGTTTTGCAATCCTCTGTAAGAGGTATTCTCTCTGGTGTTCCATATACTGTAGCTGATGAACTAAATACAAATTTCTTTACATTATACTTTCTCATAGTTTCTAATAATATTAAACATCCTGTTACATTGTTGTGATAGTATTCTAATGGTTTTTGTACAGATTCTCCAACAGCTTTAAATCCAGCAAAATTGATTACTGCATCTATATTATTTTCTTCAAAAACTTTTTCTAGTTTTTCTCTATCAAGATAATTCATTTCATAAAACTTAAAATCTTTTCCTGTTATGTTTTTTATTGCCTCTAATGTTTTTGGTTTGCTATTAGAGAAATCATCAACTATTACAACCTCTTTTCCTGCATTTAATAATTCTACTACTGTATGGCTTCCAATGAATCCAGCTCCTCCTGTTACTAATATTGACATATTAATCAACTCCTTTTCTATTTATTTTTCTTCAAATTTTCCATATATTATTCCAATATTTAATTCTCCAAAATCTGCTGTTTCTGCATTTCCTCCATTATTGCTTATGCAAGAAGCACAGCGTATACTAACATCTTCATTTGGATTTATTATTTTGGCAGAACCATATAGTACTCCATTGCTTTCACAGAGTTCTACTATTGAATCATTATATATGGTTCCACATATTCCTCCTAAATTGACTATGGTATCTGTCTCAGAAGTTACCTTTCCATAGTTTTTAGAGTTAGTCAATCTGGAAGTTGGAGTATTTTTTCCTACTAATCCTCCAATATTAATTGTTTTTCCTATCGTAGAACTTATTTTTGAAACACTACCCTCATTTCTGCTTTGAGAAATGGTTCCTTTATTTTCACCTGCAATTCCACCAATATCATTTATTCCAGATATATCGCCTGTATTTTTGCAGTTTTCAACTGTTGCTGTATCTAATACTCCTACTATGCCTCCTACAGTTTCAGCATCGTTAGAATCTTCTTTTACATTACTTATACTTCCCGTATTTTGACATGCTACTATGTATCCAGTCGAAATTCCGGCAATACCTCCAGCCTTTCTTCCTTCTATTCTGCCATTATTATTACAACTTGTAATGTTTCCTTGTTGATTTTCTGCAATAACTCCTGCTGTGTAATAGTTACTCCCTGTTGTTTCTTTTATATTGCCCTCGTTTGTGCAGTTTATAATTTCTCCACTATTTTCTATGTCAGGTGAGACCACATTTTTAGCTACAATTCCAGCTTTTGTTTGATTAGCAATTATATTAACTTTACTTGCAGAATCTACAATTTTACCCATGTTCTCTGCTGCTATTCCAGCAACCTCTACCGTCATATTTTCACCATTGCTAATTGCATATATCTCTCCTTCTACATTGCAAGCTTGTATAAGTCCTTGATTTCTGGCATTTAACATACCAAGGTGTATTTCTTTATTTTCTAAATTATCCTCTACGGATATTTTGCCACTTAGTTTTATGTTTAGGATTTTCCCTTTATTGTTTCCAAACAGTCCTACAAAAGCATATTCATATTCACTATTAACATTTATCAATAAATTATTGATTGTATTGTCATTACCTTTAAATATCCCTTCAAAGGGTTTGTCCTCAGAATTACCTATAGTTGGAAAACCTTTACCTGTAGTTAATTCTACTTTTATTGATTCCACTTTGCCATCGCGATTAAAATCTCCATATTTGCCATTTGCATTACTATAAGATGAATCTTCCTGAAAATCTAGTTTGTTAGTCAATTCAAAATATTGATTGCTATACGTTTTACCATTATTAACATCTTTAGAAAGATTTACTAAATCTTCTATTGTCTCTATTTTGTAAGGGGTTTCTACCGTTCCGTTTCCTGTAAAGCTTCCTAGTTTCTTGCTAATTAGGGCATTGCCAAAATTTGCATTTTTCTTTATAATCATAACAGCTATTGTTATTCCTATAACTATTAGTAATGTTATGAATATTTGAAATACACTTATGCTTATTTTCTTACTTCTCATAGATTTCCCTTTCATTTGTTTTCTTTCTCACTAATAAATACTCTGATAGATTTTATAATTATTAATTATTTTTCTAACATACATATTTGTCTCTTTATACGGTATGTTTTCAATATCACTGCCATCCTTTTTTATAATTCCGCTCTCAATCCAGCCGTTTACATTTCCTATGCCTGCATTATAAGCGGTAAGTGCTAATAACATATTTTCATCATACATTTCTAACAATTCAGAATAGTATTTCGTGCCAATCATTATGTTTTTTTCCGGTTCCAAAAGGCTCTCCTGCTCAACTAGTGGCTCGTCTATCTTATTGGCTATTTCTGTTGCCGTAGCTTCCATTAATTGCATAAGTCCCTTTGCGCCGCTCGACGATTTTGCTTTTTCATCAAAATTGCTTTCCACTTTAATTATCGAAAAAATTAATAGTGGGTCTACATCGTACTCTTTAGCATATTTTTCTACATATTCTGAATATTTTTTAGGGTATATTTGCTTTAAGATTAACGTTTTTACATTAAATACTTTCGCTAACAGCACTATTAATAATATTATAACAATAGCTATTAGCACAATAAAATTTTTCTTTTTACTAATCATAAACACTCCAGGTGGGACCATTAAGAACCGTCCCTAATGGTCCCTATTTTACTTCGTACCAGCTGGTTCCTTCTGATAGTTCTACTTCAAGTGGTACCGATAGTTTCATGGCGTTTTCCATGCATTCTTTTAGTATTTGTTTTGCTTGTTCTTTTTGTTCTTTACTAACTTCTAGTAATAGTTCATCGTGTATTTGTAAAACAATTTTACCATTAATTTTTTGTTCTTTCAATGCTTTGTTTACATTTATCATGGCGATTTTCATTATGTCGGCTGCTGTTCCTTGTATTGGAGTGTTCATTGCTACTCTATTTCCAAATTGCCTTACCATATAGTTATTTGATTTTATTTCTGGTATATATCTTCTTCTTCCGAAAAGTGTTTCTACGTATCCTTTTGCTTTTGCACTTTCTACTATGTCATCCATAAAGTGCTTTATTCCACTATATTTTTCTAGGTATTGATTTATATATTCTTTTGCTTCTTTGTTGCTTACTCCTATTTGATTTGCTAAGCCAAAGTCGCTTATTCCATATACTATTCCAAAGTTTACTGCTTTTGCGGATGACCTTTGTTCTTTTTTTACTTCTTCAATAGGAACACCAAAAACTTTAGATGCTGCTTGTTTATGGATGTCTTCTCCATGTTTGAATGCATATATCATGTTTTCGTCTTGTGAAATATGTGCGAGTACTCTTAATTCTATTTGTGAATAGTCGGCATCTATATAGACATTTCCTTCTGCTGGTTTGAAGGCTTTTCTTATTTGCTTTCCAAGTTCTGCTCTTGTTCGAATGTTTTGCAAGATAGGATCTGTACAGCGTATTCTTCCTGTCGCAGTAATCGTAAGGTGGAAACTAGAAAGTATCTATAAACTCACTGAGAAT
>CAMGAZ010000016.1 GCA_946008205.1 uncultured Clostridium sp.
GGATATGTGAATCGCAAGAAAGATTCATGATGCTCGTTCAACTTCCTGAGTGCGGCGGTATGTCATTAACATGGGCGGACTCCCTTCGTAAGTCTATAGCCAAAAAAAATCCAGCAGCTTACATGAAGCTTCAAGAAGAATATTATAAGACCATAGAGGAAAAAGGTTTAAGTCAAAATCTTTGTCACTATGTATGGGACGTTTTGGTAGCTACGTCTAGGGGGTATGGCTTTAACCTTTCGCATACTCTAGCTTATAGTATCATAGGACTACAGGAAATGAACCTATGTTTCAGATATCCGATCATTTTCTGGAACTGCGCGTGTCTTATAACGGATAGTGGTGCGGCAAAAGAAAATGAAAGTGCAGACTATAATAAAATAGCTATCGCAATAGGAAAGATGAAAAAGAATGGTATTAAAATCATTCCGCCAGATGTTAACAAGTCAGAAGCCATATTCGCGCCAGACGTAGATAATAATTGTATATATTATGGTTTTAAAAGTTTGGTTAGTGTTGGTGACGATGTTATCTCACAGATTATAAGTAATCGACCTTTTGTATCTGTACCAGATTTTTTAAATAGAGTTAAATTAAAAAAACCAGCAGTGTTATCATTAATAAAGAGTGGCGCTTTTGATAGTTTAGAACCTAATAGAATGGAATTAATGGGTTGGTATATTTGGCGTACTTGTGATAAAAAGAAACGTTTAACTTTACAGAATATGCGCAAGCTTATTCTCGAAGACCTCGTTCCAAGTAACCTTAACCATGAGCGCGCGGTTTTTGAATTTAATAGATATTTAAAGGCTGTTTGTAAGTTTGATGCAGAAAATTATAAATTAGACGAAAGAGCTTTATCTTTTATCGAGAATAACTATCTTGACTTGTTTTCTATTGTAAATTATGATAAAATATTAAATATAAAGCAATGGGATAAAATTTATCAAAAAGAAATGGATGGATTAAGAGATTGGTTAAAAGAAGAAGGCGAAGAAATATTATTTAAATTAAATGAAAAGATATTTAAAGAAGATTGGGATAAATATATAAAACGTCCTAACTATAGTTCTTGGGAAATGGAAAGCACTTGTTTATATTTCCATGAACATGAGTTAAAGAATATAAATAATGGTAAATATGGTTTACGAGATTTTGAAACTCTTCCAGTAGAACCGCGCATAGCAAAATCCTTTGAGAAGGGCGGTAGAACAATTAATATGTTTGAATTAAGTAAAATTATAGGAACTGTTATTGCAAAAGATAAAAACAAAAACATTATATCTTTATTAACTCGCGGCGGAACTGTTGTGACAATTAAGTTTCCAAAAGCTTATTATAGTATATATGACAAACAAATTTCAATTATGGGCGAAGATGGTAAAAAGAAAGTAATCGAAAAGTCTTGGTTTACAAAAGGAAATATGTTAGTTATTAACGGTATGAGAAGAGGTGATAATGACTTCGTAGCTAAGAAATATGCTAGTCAAGGTGGACATACTTTGTATAGAGTATCAGAAATAGATGATTTTGGTAATATAATGATAACAAGTGAACGTGCAAGAGGAATAGAAGAAGAAGGTGAGGAATAATGAAGATACAAAGACAATCCACTTTATGGACAGATGATAGTATTAACTATTATCAGTCACTTTATGGCGGTCGCAGCAAGCCTAAGCCCGCAAGGGTATCAATAATTTTTTCAAGGAATTTTGATTTGATAAGAGATTTATTTATAAGAAATGATGTAACATTATACAGTGAAAAAGAAGATTTTCCTTATTTAGGTTATGCAAAAGGAAATAAAGTATGGATATGCGCGCCGCAGCTTAAAGACCGAAGGGAGTATGAGACGTTAGATAAGGTCTACGTCGACACAAATACTATCCTTCCGCCCGAATTCACCAGATATATGGGGTTTATGTGCAGCCGCGCGAACGAGGTAATTTTCATATGAAAAAGAAACTTGTGTGTATTATTGGTCCAAGCGCCTGTGGTAAAGATACTATTTATCAAAAAGTTCTAAAGAAATCTTCTATCTGTTCACCTGTTGTAAGATATACAACAAGACCAAAAAGAGATTATGAAATAGAAGGCAAAGATTATTATTTCATAAATAATGAAGAATTTACTGAAAAAGTTTTAAATTGTGAGATGGCAGAAGCCGCAGAATTTAATAACTGGTTTTATGGAACTGGCAAAGACGTTTTAAAAGATGATTTAGTCAATATTATGACTTGTGACTTTAATGCCGCTGAAGCGCTTTGTAGTGACTCTGACTTATTCACTATTGTAATATATGTTGAAGCTACTCCAAAGGAAAGACTACTGCGCGCGTTAAATAGAGAAAAAGACCCAGATGTTGATGAAATTGTTCGCCGTTTTATAGATGACGAAAGAAAATATAGCAAAGATAATATGCTTGCTTTGCCTTATTATTCAATTAAAAATAATAGTAAAACACAGTTGAAATCAGCTGTAGGTGAAGTATGTAGCTATATTAATAATTTTTATAATAAAGAAATATAAGAGGTTTTGAATGACTGAATATACAGGCTTTAAAGATATAGTTTTAACTAATCCTAATGACATTAATGCACTTTATGACCCAAAGACCAACGAAACTTTTGGTTGTCTTGAGAATGAATATTTAATCGCAAGAGATGAAAAAGAAGAAGTCATTGATTTATTTAAGTGCAAAGATGGGCGGCTCGCGCAGGTCCCGTATAAAGCGATTGAATCTAAGTTCGCGGGGAAAATCAAACCGCGCAATATTCAGCAAAAATTAGGAATTGATATGCTATATGATACAACTATTAAAATTCTGACCGGTAAATTCGGTACTGGCAAGGATTTATTAATGAGTTCAGCTGCCATAGATTTAATTGAAAAAGGCTATTTTGATAAACTTGTTTATGTTAGAAATAATATAGAGGTTAAAAACTCTAAACCGATAGGTCATTTACCGGGTTCATCAAATGAAAAACTTCTGCCTTTTGCGATGTGTCTTGCTGACCATGTAGGTGGAGTTGATGGACTTAGTTATATGATAGAAAAAGGAGTTGTTGAAGTAGTTCATTTAGGCTTTATAAGAGGTAGAGATATTAAGAATTCTATTATTCTTTGTTCTGAGGCAGAGAACTTGACGAAAGAGCATATTCAGCTTCTCATAGGGCGCGTGGGTGAAGGTTCCAATCTCTGGATTAATGGAGACTTTAAGCAGACCGATTTAGCTATATTCGAGCGCAATAATGGTCTTATGATTGCGATTGATAGGCTTAAAGGACATCCGCGCTTTGGATATGTAAAACTTCTTAAAACAGAAAGAAGTGAAACTGCGGCAATGGCAGACTTACTTGATTAGGAGGTATTTTAATGAAAGTTATTAAAAGAAATGGTAGTAAGGTTGATTTTGATAAAAACAAAATTTTAAAGGCTATTAATAAAGCTTTTATAGAAGTTGATGGCAAATTATATGAAAATGAAACAGCAATGGATATTGCTGATGACATAGAAAAGATTGCGCGTTCAGTAGATTCTCTTTCTATCGAAGAGATACAGAATTTAGTTGAAACTTATTTAATGGATTCTGAGAGAACTGATGTAGCTCGTGCGTATATTAGATATAGATATAAAAGAGAACAGGATAGAGCCACGAATAACGATTTAGAAAATCGTTATCAGCGCTTACATAAATTAATTACTGGACAGGATGAAGAAAGCAATAAAGAAAATAGTAATAAAGATACAAGAATTATTCCTACCATGAGAGATTATATTGCAGGATTTACTTGTAGAGAATTGGCAGAAAAAGTTATTCTTCCTAAAGACATTGTAGAAGCGCATGAAGCAGGTATTATACATTACCACGATACTGACTATTCTCCTGTTATGCCTATGCCAAACTGTTTTTCAAAAGAAACTAAATTTGTTACACAGTTTGGTTTAAAATCTTTTAAAGATTTTAATGAGAATGATGAAATTCAAGTTTTAACTCCATCAGGCAATTTTAAAAAGGCTGTTGTAAAGAAATATGGTAAACAGAATTTAAATAAAGTTATTTTTAAAAAAGGTAATTCTAAACCCGTAGAAGTTTTTGTTACTGGGAATCATAGGTGGTTTTTAAATTCTGGAAAAGTTACAACGAAATTAAAAATCGGAGATAAATTAATAGGAATAAAATTACCACAAGAACATTCTCTTAAAGAATTAGAACAAATGAGTATAGAAAAAAGTCTTTATTGGTGTAAAGGCTTTTTATATGGAGACGGTTCAAAATGGAGTAAAAATGGAAGCCGAATTAGATTATGCGGAAAAAAGGATTGTTTTAAAAACATCTTTTTATTAAATGGCTTTCATGTTTCTTCTATAGTTGAAGGAGATGTTATTCTGGTCAATGCAAATTGTTCTAAAGAGGCTCCTTGTGATTCTTGGACTACAGAACAAATTTCACTTTTTATAGAAGGATGGTTAGCTGCAGATGGTAGTTATCGTAATAATGTAAAAACTGCTAAAAGTATTATTACAATAGGCAAAAAAGAAGATATAGATATTTTTAAAACTTATGCTAGTGTTGGGAATTATCATATTATAAGTGAAGATGACTTAACAGGGCAAAAAACAAATTATGGCATAAGAAAAACGAGTAAAACTTTTCGACTTTATACTTCCAATCATTTTAAATGGAAAGTACAGTCTATTGAAGAAAATGTAAAAGAAGAGGAAGTATGGTGTTTAGAAGTTGAAGATGAACATGCTTTTGTACTTGAACATGGAATACCAACTGGAAACTGTTGCTTGATAAATCTTGAGGATATGCTTCAGAATGGTACAGTTATCTCTGGAGTGCAGATACATAAACCTCACTCTTTTAGAACCGCTTGTACTATTGCAACTCAGATTATTACTCAGGTAGCTAGTTCACAGTACGGTATTAGATAATTTCTGCCGTAGTAAAATCTCTCTAATTGCTGGGAACCCCTTAGAGCTATAGATGCTACAACGTAAAGGAAACTTAGGCGTGAGATGCTATAAAAAATTCTATGGATTGGGCAATCAGCAGCGAAGCTTACTCTCTTTAAAAGATTTTTAAGAATTTTAAGGAGAAAACAATATGGAAAAAAATATTATTTTAAATGGCGAAAAAACAAATTTTTGGTTAGAGGATACTGGACGATTAAGAAATGTTAGAACAGGAAGATGGTTAAAAGGAGGAGTAAATAAGGGTTATCATTTTTATAATCTTCATTTTAGAGGAAAAAAATAAATTTTATACACGCATCGTGCAGTAGCAGAATATTTTATTGACAACCAAGATAATCTTACTATTGTTCATCATAAAGATGGTAATAAATTAAACAATATTTATACAAATTTAGAGTGGATTAGTGTAAAAGACCATAATCAAATAATTTCTGAACAGAAAAAACAAAATAATACTACTTCTAAAGGAAAAACTCGTCAAAAAATAGACTTAAATGAATTACCAGAAATGGCTCAATTTAGAAACTCTCCATATTATTTGACTAAAGATGGTAGAGTTATAAATGTTAGTAAAAAATGTGAATTACGTTTAGAAAAAAGTGGAAATTATTTACGCTTTACGGGATGTTATAATTTGAATGGAAAGCATTTTTTAGTACATCGAGCTGTTTGGGAAGCATTTAATGGTCCAATACCCGAAGGTTGCGATATAGATCATATAGATGGCAATCCTAAAAACAATAGTTTAGAAAATTTACAGGCTATAACTCATAGTGAAAATATAAAAAAGAGAAATATAGATTATAGCTATGCAGCCAATAATTTTTATAGAGGATAATTTTAATAGATATTAAAGAGAGTAAGAACGTTCATCGACTATTTATGTAGCGAAAGCGAAACGGGAGACGTTGAAAAACGAAGATATAGTCAGGCTCATTTTGAAAAATATGAGGAAAAAAGGGAAATACTATCACACTCGCACATCTAGCTCCTTTCATAGATGTATCTAGACAGGAGATAAAAAGAAAACATCCAGATTTTACAGCCGAACAGGTAGAATCCTTAGTAAAAGAAGAAATTAGAGATGGCGTCCAGACCATCCAGTATCAGCTTATTACCATGAGCACAACTAACGGACAGGCGCCTTTTACTTCGGTTTTTATGTGGATCAATGAGGTTCAAGATGAAGTTACTAAAAAAGATTTAGGAGTTTTAATCTAAGAGATTCTTAAACCAAGAAATGAAGGAGTTCCAAATGAAAAAGGCGCACCTATAACAATTGCTTTTCCTAAATTACTTTATTGTCTTGATGATAATAATATCAAAGAAGGAACTGAATATTGGTATCTTACAAAACTCGCGGCTGAGTGTAGTGCAAAGCGCTTGGTGCCAGATTATATATCTGCGAAGAAGATGCGAGAACTTAAGGGCGACGTTTACGGTTGTATGGGTTGCCGTAGTTTCCTAACTCCAGACCCAGAAGGGCATAAGTATTGGGGTCGATTCAATCAAGGTGTAGTTACCATTAATCTTCCAGATGTAGCTTTAAGCTCTGGTGGAGACATGGAAAAGTTTTGGAAGATTCTTGATGAGAGGCTTGAGTTATGTTATAGAGCTTTAATGACAAGACATAATAGTTTAAAGGGTACTATCTCAGATGTAGCGCCTATACTTTGGCAGCATGGTGCATATGCGAGATTAGCTCCAGGTGAAAAGATAGATAAACTTTTATATAATAATTATTCTACAATTTCACTTGGATATGCAGGCTTATTTGAATGTATTAAATATATGACAGGAGAAAGTCAGCTTGAAGATTATGGTAAAGAATTCGGTTTATCTGTCATGCAAGTTTTAAATGATGCTTGTGCTAAATGGAGAGAAGAAACTACTATAGGATTTTCAGTTTATGGTTCTCCAATAGAAAGTACAACTTATAAGTTTGCAAAAGCATTAAAGAAAAGATTTGGCATTATTAAAGGAATAACTGATAAAGATTATGTGACTAATAGTTATCATATTACGCCGGCACAGCCTATAGATGCTTTTTCTAAATTAAAGATCGAAAGTGAGTTTCAGGAACTTAGTCCGGGTGGCGCGATTTCTTATATTGAAACTCCAAATATGACAAAAAATATTCCGGCAATATTAGAAGTTATTAAGTACATATATGAAAATATTATGTATGCTGAAATAAATACAATGACAAGTTATTGCCATGAGTGCGGTTGTACTGATATTTATATGGGCGATGATTTAAAGTTTCATTGTCCACAGTGTGGCAATGATGATTATAATAAAATGAATGTCGCGCTCCGAATCTGCGGGTATATAAGTACAAACCCGTTCAACGAGGGTCGCGCGGCGGATATCCATGACAGAGTCGCTCACTTAGGAGATTAAATGAATTACGCTAATATAAAGTATAATGATATAGCCAATGGAGAGGGAATTTCGGTTTCCCTCTTCGTATCTGGATGCCCACATCATTGCACAGGGTGTTTTAATCCGGAGACATGGAACTATGAGTACGGAAAGCCATTTACAAAAGAAACAGAAAAAGAAATTTTAAATGCAATAGCAAAGAATAATATAATACGTAACTTTAATATACTTGGCGGCGAGCCACTGGCGCCAGCAAATTGCGCGTTTGTTCTTTCTATTGTAAAGGAAGTAAGAAAGCACTATCCAGATATAATTATCAGGATTTGGACGGGTTATCTTTTTGAAGAACTCCCCGAAAAATTAATAGAAAACTTAAAAAAATTAAAAGTGAATATGATAATAGATGGACCATTTATTGAATCTCAGAAATCCTATGAAATCGCCATGCGCGGCAGTAAAAATCAAAGAATATATGAGTTAATAAATGGAGAATATATTGATAATACTAAAAAATATGATATAATAAATTAACAAAAATAATAAAGGAGAATTTAATATGAAAATTTGGAAGTTAGTATCAGGTATTGTTTCAACAGTTTTATTTGCTCTTGTTATGTTTCAGTCTTGCGCGGCTGGCATGTCAAATGCACTAGAAGCTAATGGTGAAATAGGAGGTTCCGCAGGATTTATCTTAGCTTGTTTAATGCTTGCAGGTGGAATAGTTTCTATTTGTACAAGAAAGACTTTTAAGGGTAGCATTGCTTTAATAATTCTTTTTGGTTAAGCAGCTGTAATAGGTTTTAGTTGTGCGGGTAGTTATGGTGATTTAATTTTTTGGTCTGCATGGTGTTTAATCAACGCAATCGTAGCAGTAATAGCTTTTATAAAGGGTAAGAGAAATGGCAGAAATTAAGTCTGGTTATAGTATGTATGATTTTAATGCTAGTCTTATAAAAAACTATCCACCATTAAAATGGGCGGGTCTTAATAAGGCTAAATTTATAATTAATGATTTTCATAATAATCATAAGAATCGTTATTATATTGCATTATGTCATAACCTTAGATATTTTACAGTTTACGATACAAAGCCAAATGATACTAAAATTAATTTATCTGTTTCATTTGGCGCCGAAGTGATAGATTGTTCTTCAAATCTTGGAGAAATATTAGATGTTCAAATATCTGATAATAAACAGAGCGTTGAAATTTGGGTTAAGCAAAACTCAGAGCGCGGCGCGGAATGTGTAGTATTAATACCTTATGACAAAGGTATTGTAAAGGTAGGTGAAATACAAAATGAATATAATGATTGATGTTAAAATGTTTGATAAAAATGTTTTTGATTTATATACACAGAATGATAATGGATTTGCAAGAAAAATTGGTTCATTTGAATTAGATAATCTGCCAGATGTTGCTCTTTCTTTTGCAAAGAAGTACAATAGTGATGTTGTTACTTTAGTCGGTAACAAAGCTTATTGTGAAGGTTTAAAAGAAAAAATTGTAAAAGAAGAAAAACTTAGAAATGGTTATAATCAGTTATTAATAAATATAATATAATAACTTTTTATGGTTATAATGTATTTGATATTTGTGGAAAATATGTAAAATTGGAGTGTGAAATTAAAAGAAAATGAAAAATAATAAATATAGATTAATTCCTGAAGATTGTAAAATAAACTATGGAAGAAAATTATATAGAAT
Organism: uncultured Clostridium sp.; assembly: GCA_946008205.1. Lineage (GTDB taxonomy): Bacteria > Bacillota > Clostridia > TANB77 > CAG-508 > CAG-245. Next base: position 9,076 of record CAMGAZ010000016.1, read on the forward strand.
AGAAGCTTTAAAAGACTTCGGCGTTGTCAAAGCAGGAGAATTAGGCGGTTATATTGAGATTGAAACTCATTTAAGTGATCCTGTAGACGCTTCCGGCAGCGAACACGCAGAGGGTATTGCCGATCCGAGAATTTGTAATAACGCACTAATCAGTGGAAATGCAATAATTTATGGCAATGCAATAATTAGTAATAAAGCGACAGTTGGAGGTAATGCATTAATTTATGGCAACGCATTAATTTGTGATGAAGCATGTGTTTATGACAAAGCTTATGTTTATGGCAATGTATTGGTTTGTAATAATGCAATAATCCGTGGTAATGCAGTAGTCAGTGGGAACGCAAGAATTTATGGCAATGCAATAATCTGTGAAAATGCAAGAGTTTATGGCAATGTAATGATTCGTGGTAATGCAACAATCTATAGTAACGCAGTGCTTAGTGATAATGTAATAATCGAAAAAGATACAGATTGGTTTACAATAGGTCCGATAGGCAGTAGAAATAGTTTTACAACATTTGCGCTGAATAAAGACAAAAGTATATATGTTTTTTGTGGTTCCTTCCATGGTAATATAGATGAATTTGAAAAAGCTATTGAAGAAATTCACAAAGGAACAAAATATGAAGAGGAATATAAACTTGCAATAGCTCTTGCTAAAAAGAAAATAACTACAGTAGAAACAAATAAAATTACAGAATTAACAAACGAATATATAGATTCATTGATTGATAAAGCTAAGAAAAATATGTATATAGAACCTAACCTTAAAGCAATGACGATTACTGCTACATTTCCATGCGGATGGGTAATATCTTCAACCGCAAATATTGTTAGTGGGCAGGAATTTGTTGAAGAAGAATTACGTGATAAATGCCTTAATGATATTAAATCAAAAGTTTGGGAATTAGAAAGATATAGAAAAACAGTAGATAACTATAAGAAAACACTGAAATAGGAGAAAAACGAAAATGAAATATAAAAAGGGCGATAGAGTAAGAATAGTATCTTATAGAACAACAGACATGGATTCTAATGGTGAAATGGACAAATATTTGGGTACGGTTATGACTATAAAAGATATTCATCACAGAGCGTTTACTTCTGAAAACTCTCTTTATTACGAAATGGTAGAAGATAAATGCGAATGGTTTTGGAATGATGAAATGATAGCTGGTCTTGCATCAGAAACACCATTTGATTTTGGGGCTTGGAAAGATAAAGAAGTTTCTATGCATTGCAAAACCGTAGAGGAAGCTGAGGACTTCTGTCATGAAATGCACAAAGCTGGACTGACGTGGTGTAGTGGCAAATCATATTTAGAAATGAACTGTTTTAATGTCTATAATGAACAAACGTGCTATTATTTTAACAGAGGTGCATGTGTGAATATCGGGCGATCTAAGACAAGAGGAGACCAAATCCTTGAATGGTCAGATTATAGAAGTACTGAACCACCAAAAGAAGAGCAGGAGAAAGCAGTGAAAATAAAGGCAGATGATAAACCATTAGGTTATCAAGAAGCTATGAAGATATACAAAAGAATATGTAATAGTACAACGGAATGTACAGATTGTCCTTTAGATTCAGATAATAATGGTATACAGCAACCATGTCGATATCTTATAAGAGATTATCCGGAAAAAGCTGAACCCCTCTTAAAAGAGTGGGCGACGGAGCACCCAATAGAAACAAATGAGCAGAAAATCAATGAAATGTTCTTAGAAACATTCGGCATATCGTACGCCACAGCATTAGCGCATCCTGATTGGTGGCAGCAGGAATATAAAAATATAAATGATAAAATTACACAAAAGGAGAATGAATAATGAAGAAATTAATTAGTGTAGTAGAACAGTATAGATTTGATACAGAAGAAGAAGCGACTCGTTTTATTGAAGAATGTAAAGAAGAAGCAAATAAGGGTGGTTACACCTTAAAGTCCTATGGAACTACCTTTAAGGAGAAGAAATCTAAGGGAGAAGTCATAGACTCTGGCTACCTTGTAAAAATAGCTAAAGATTACGATACATTTTGGGACTAGAGAGGAGAGTTAAATGGCTAATTACTTTGAATTTGTAAGTAAATATAAAGATTGCGGACTGCCACTTCCCCAGCCTGCCACTCCCGGCTCCGCGGGACTCGATCTGCGCGCGGTAGAAGATACAATAATTCCGCCTTTTATGTCTAAGTATGGACAGTATCCAAAGGGTGATGCAAATACACTCGAAGAAAATGAAAAGAATATTAAAGAAATTAATGGTAAACTTACCATGGTTTCAACAGGCTTAAAGGTTCATCTTGATGAAGGATATTATCTGGCTATTACCCCAAGAAGTTCAATGCCGCTCAAGCAGTGGCTCTTCATAGGAAATACCCAGGCAGTTGTCGATAGGGATTACATCCAAGCAGACAACGAGGGCGAGATTTTTATCCAACTCATAAATATGACCCCTAACCCAATACTCATAAAGAAGGGCGACCGCATTGGTCAGGCTTTATTTATCCCATATGTTCTTCCAGAGAACGTAAAGCCAGAGAATGAAGCTCGCATCGGCGGACATGGAAGTACCGGCACAAAATAAATTATTGCTTGCTCTTGATTTATCTACACAGTCCAGCGGATGGGCGCTGAAAGACTTGAAGACACAAGAGTTAGTAGACTATGGTTGTATAACTTCTTCTAAAAAAGATGCAATAGTAAGAATAACAGAAATGAGAAGCGCGCTTAGTGAAATATTAAGCGCGCATCCGTCTATTCAAAAAGTAATTGCCGAAGAAGTAAGACTCGATAATTTAAACCTTCATACTCAAAAATTATTAACTTATACACAGTTTGCGCTTATAGATTCTATTTATCAAACAAATCCTGAGATAAAATATGAATTTATTCAACCTTCCTCTTGGCGCAGCAAAATTGGTATTAAAACAGGCAGAGGAATTAAGCGCGCTGAACTTAAAAAGAAAGACATTGAGTATGTAAAGAGTAAATATAATATTGAAGTAAATGACGACATAGCAGATGCAATAGGAATCGCAGACAGTTATTTTATCGCGCAAGCCGCAGCAAATCAGTGTGCGTGGTAAAAACTATTTGGACAAATTAATATAATCCTCTAAATAGATTTTTTATAATTTATGAAAGGAAGATATTAACTATGCCCGAATTTATTTTAAAGTATTGGGTTGAAGTTATATTTGGTTTAATCGTATCTGGTTTATCTTTTGCTTGTAGGCGCTATTGGAAACTGTGGCGCACGGAACAACAACATCAAAAAACAGAAGAGCAGGAAGCTTTTTATGATGGTATTCTTGAGAAGATAGATGAACGTTTTGAGAAGATAGATGAACGTTTTGAAGAAATGAATAATCGTATTACTGCTTTGGACAATAAAGTAGAGAAGAACGTTCAAACATCTGATGCACAGCAAGAGATTCTAAAAGAAGGACTGCTAAGTGTCCAAGGTAATAATTTTAAGAGACAATGCAAAGCACTTTTAGAGCCAACACACAAAATAACTGAAACTGAATGGCTTCAGCACCAAATTGATTTTGAAGCTTATGAGCGACTTGGCGGTAATGATGACGGACATGATTTACATAACGCTGTTGCTCATAAGTATTATAATATGGATTAAAAGAGGTGATTGTAATGAATAAGTATTTAGCTTATGGCAAAGAAATTAGAGATATTTCTGTAAGTCAAGGTGTCGATGTTGGCGTTGCCCTTGATATGTTTTGCCAGAAACAGGGAATTAAATATTTCCCACATGATGCAGAGCAGAAGGAATTTCTTGATATGTGTAGAAAAACTCCTTTAGATAAGCTCATTAAATAGTTTAAACTCCTTGTAATTGGGTAGACAATTAAGTCTACCCAATTTTTTTTTATGCCTTTTTAATTGTGTGGGTTTTTAAGATTGATAGAAAGGATGATTTTATATGAGTACAAACGGAATTTTACTTAATCAAAATAATAATAATAATAATAAAATTTATAAAATTCAATCTTTATCTTATCAAGGGGAGCAAACAATTAGAGTTCTCAGTGATGATAGGCAACAAAATTTATATAATTTTAAAACTCCTGATATACAAAACCTAATTGACTTAAGGGTATTTGTTACAGCAGATTCTATATCTTTTATTCCAAGTAATTCAGCATATTATACCATTGGACTTTATATTGGAGATGATCGTTTATATCAAAACACTTTTAAAGAAAATGTAAAAGATAATTTTTCTTTACCTAAAACAATTCAACAAATTAAAAATAAAGAAATATCAGATATTACTCTTTATCTTAAAGGTAATAAAAACGAATCGGGTATATTAAAAAATTTTTCTTTAAATTTTTATGCTTATTATGCAATTGAACCAAAAAATTCTTTAGAAGATATTAAAGAAAGTCCAAAATATATTTTTAATCCTTTATTATTAAGTAATAATCAATGGGAATTTATAAAAACGCAATGGACTAATAACTGTCGATTAGATTTTGCAGGTAATCTTTATGTATATTTAGATTCTCGTAATGATTACGACCCTACTACAATAGGAACATTTGTTAATAAAGAAGCTCAGTGGATTAATTCTAAAAGTATCTATAAGGCAAATATAGAAACTAAATATTCAAGGTCTCCCAATATTAAATTTATAATTCAAGACGGCGGAGTTTATCACGAATATGATATAAAAAATATCGAAGCAGGTAAACAAACAACCATATCTTTTGATATGTCTACAGTAACAGTTATAGATTTTTCTACAAAAAAATATCAGGTAGGATT
>CAMGAZ010000017.1 GCA_946008205.1 uncultured Clostridium sp.
ACTATCCAAGAAGAATCTCTCAGGATCTAATTTCTTATAATAAGAAGAACCAACAAATCATTTAGATATGGAAAGTATTACGGCATTAAACGATGGAATGGTGAAATTCCCAGGGAATATGATTTTTACATCTCATGACCATCAATTAATGCAGACAGTAGCTAATAGAATGATTGATATAAAAGAAAATGAAGTAATTGATAGAGAAATATCATATGATGAATATTTAGGAATTGAATAAAATACAAAAAAATAAATAAACAAAAAATAAAAAAATAATAAAAAATAATTAAAACTATTTTTTATTATTTTTTATATTTATTTTATAGGGTCATCATTTTCAACGTTAGTTTCAACTCTAACAGTATCATTTCCAGATAATTTCTTGTAGAATGCAAACATTGAAAATTGAATGTATGGTAACAACCATAAATATCCAATACCTAAAGTAAGGACTGTCAAGAATGCCCATCCAATAAATGAAAAATGTAAGAAGCACAATTTTCCACGATTACCTGTCATCAATCTTTTACTTTCTTCAACAGCTTGTTTTGCATCCAACTCTGGTTTATCTGCAGCTATAATATATGCTAATGAGTAATAGTAAGATTTCATAATCGCCCAAACAAGTGCAACAATATAAAGTATTAAGCCTATAACTCCAAAAATGAACAATCCCCCTGAAGAAGAACTTGATAGTAGGAGAGACGCAGAGCCTGCTACTAAGCCAAAGCTTATTAAGAAAAGTGATACTACTATTAAAATAATTGGAACAATCATTTTTAATAGTATACATAAAGATATTTTCCAAGATTTTGCAAAGTTATTAAATCCTAGCATGAAGAAGTCAAAAGCCTTAACATCTTCTGAATTGAAAACCTTAAATAAAGAAATAATCAAACCAAAAGCTAGAGGAACTTCAACAACTGTAACAGCTATTGCCCAAATAGATTGAATAACACTTCCTTCTTTAAATAATCCTTCAATAAATCCTAATACGAAAAATAAAGCAACATATGCAAGTGTTATTACTGCAACTTTACCCCATTTTCCTTCTAATTTTTTGCGAGCGTCTGCTCTAAAATCAGATGAATTCATCAAAAATTCCCCCTTTCTTTTTTAATATTTTTATGATATATTAAATCAAATTATAAGTCAATAGAACTAATAAAAAACGACAAAAATCTACATTATGTTGTTACATACTGCAGCCCTTTTTGCTATATTGTAGAATCCTGCGCTATGAATTATAACATTATATTTAGAGTAAAAATTGAAACATGTAGAGACTATATAAAATAGTAATATAGTACTTTTGTATGATTTTATAAAATGAAGAGTGAATAAATATTTTGTTTTATATTTATATTAGACGTATAGATGAAATTTTTATGGAGACTTAGAAAATAAATGAAAAGAAAGTGAGAAAAATATGAGTAAAATAGTAAACATAATTTCAGAAGAATTGAAAATAAAGCCAAGTCAAGTAGAGAGTACTATTAAACTAATAGATGATGGAAATACTATTCCTTTTATCGCAAGATATAGAAAGGAAGCAACAGGAGGGCTCTCTGATGAAGTGTTGAGAAATTTAAGTGAACGTTTAACATATTTGAGAAATTTGGAAGAGAGAAAACTGGAAGTTATAAAGGCTATAGATGCACAAGGTAAATTAACAGAAGAGATAGTAAAAAATTTAGAGAATAGTCAAACTTTAGCAGAGGTTGAAGATATTTATAGGCCATATAAGCAAAAGAAGAGAACTAGAGCTACGATAGCTAAAGAGAAAGGCTTAGAAGAGCTGGCTAACATAATATTAAGACAAGAAGAAAAAGAGAGCATTAATGAAATTGCTAAAAAGTTTATTAACCAAGAAAAAGGAGTAAATGATACGCAAGGAGCTATTTCAGGAGCACTAGACATAATAGCTGAAAATATATCAGACAATGCTGAATATAGAAAACAAATTAAGAAAATATGTTATAGAGAGGGAATTATAAATACCAAAGGAACTAAAATTGAAGAAAAGTCTAGTTATGAGATGTATTATGATTTCGCTGAAAAAGTAGATAAGATTCCAAGCCACAGAATATTAGCCATAAATAGAGGAGAAAAAGAAGAATATTTAAGGGTAAAAATAGAAAAACCCGTAGATAAAATTTTAAATTTAATAAATAAAGATATAATAAAAGATGAAAAAAGCCAGTATGCAGAGATACTAGCAAGTTGTATAGCTGATAGTTTTTCAAGGCTGATAGAACCATCAGTAGATAGGGAAATAAGAGCAGATTTAACTGATAAGGCGGGAGAACAGGCTATTAAAGTTTTTGGAAAAAATGCAAAACAATTATTGTTGGCAAGCCCGATTAAAGGAAAGACAGTAATGGGGTTTGATCCAGCTTATAGAACGGGATGCAAAATTGCAGTAATAGATGAAACAGGTAAGGTTTTAGATACTACGACTGTATACCCAACAGAGCCACAGAATGATGTAGAAGGCGCTAAAAAAGAATTAACAAAATTAATAATAAAAGACAATGTTGATATGATTGCTATAGGAAATGGCACGGCTTCAAGAGAATCTGAACAATTTGTGGCAGACTTAATACGAGAGATAAAAGAAAAATATAATAGGGAATTGGTATACGTGATTGTTTCAGAGGCAGGGGCGTCAGTATATTCTGCATCAAAACTTGCAACAGAGGAATATCCGGACATAAATGTTTCTTTAAGAGGAGCAATATCAATAGGAAGAAGGCTTCAAGATCCTTTAGCAGAATTCGTAAAAATTGATCCAAAAGCAATAGGAGTAGGACAATATCAACATGATGTATACCAAAAAAATCTAGAAGAGAGTTTAACTGGGGTTGTGGAAGATGCTGTAAATAGTGTAGGAGTTGACATAAATACGGCCACACCGTCACTTTTATCATATGTTTCGGGAATTAACAATGGAATAGCTAAGAATATTGTTAAGTATAGAGAAGAAAATGGAAAGATAAAAGAGAGAAAAGAACTTTTAAAAGTACCTAAATTAGGTAAAGTGGCATATGAGCAATGTGCTGGATTTATAAGAATACCAGGAGGAAAAAATCCACTAGAAGTAACAGGAGTGCATCCAGAAAGTTATGAAATTGCAGAGAAGGTATTAAGCTTTATTGGATATAAAGTTTCAGACCTAAGGGAAAATTTAAAAGAAATTAAAATAAAACTGTCTGAAATTAATAACGAAAAACAAATAAAGAATATGTCTGAAGAATTAGGAGTAGGGGAGATAACTCTTAAAGATATAATAAATGAGTTGATGAAACCTGGTAGAGACCCAAGGGAAGATATGCCAAAGCCAATATTAAGGTCTGATGTGTTAAAGTTTGAAGATTTACGAGAAGGAATGACTTTAACAGGAACAGTAAGGAATGTAACAGATTTCGGAGCTTTTATTGATGTTGGAGTGAAACATGATGGGCTAGTGCATATTTCAGAGATGAGCGAGAATTTTGTAAGAAATCCATCAGAGATTGTCTCAGTTGGCGATGTTGTAAAGGTAAAAGTTATAGGCATTGACAAGGAGAGACAAAAAGTTAAATTGTCTATGAAGGAAAAATAAAAAGGATCCATATAGATCCTTTTATTTATATTTTTCTTGAATTTCAACGATTGAATTATAATTATTATTTAAAATATCAAGGAAAGCTTTCGCTATATCTGGGTCAAATTGAGAGCCAGAGCATTTTTCAATTTCTGTTTTTACTATGTCTAGTGGCAAAGCGTCTCTGTAAGATCTTTTTGAGGTCATAGCATCGAATGTATCTGCAACTGCGGCAACTCTAGCTATAAGTGGGATATTTTCTCCAGCTAGTTGGCTAGGGTATCCTCGTCCATCAAATCTTTCATGATGATGTTTTACCATAGGGATAATGTCTTTAAATATGTTTGCATCTCCTAGCATATGAACGCCAATCATTGGATGATTTTTTATTTGAGAATATTCGTTGTCACTCAATTTTGATTCTTTTAATAGAATACTGTCTGGAATTCCAATTTTGCCAATATCGTGAAATAGACCGCCAATTTTTAATATGTGTAGAGTATTCTCATCTAATCCTAATTTTTCACCAATTAGTACAGAGTATTCGGAAACTCTATCAGAATGGCCTCTAGTATAGGGGTCTTTGGCTTCAACTGTTTGACGAAGAATTCCAATTGTGTCTAAATAGGCTTTTTCAAGTTCCTCATTTTTATCATGTAGTTCTTCGTTTATTTCCTTGATGGTATTCATCTGTTCAATAGACTTTATACCAGACTCTATTAAGAGCAATAATTGATCAAATTTATCACTTTTTTCGCAATATCCTTGTATTTCAAGTCTTTTTATTGTTTCAAGAGGTGGAGCTAAATCCTTATGACCAGTTAACAATAGAATATATAAATCTTTGTTAAATTTACGAATTTCTTCTACGACTTCATCTCCATGAATAGGATCCATCATAAAGTCAAGAATCATCATATCAAAATGTTCCGACTTAACGCGTTCAATAGCTTCTATTGGATTTGTGAGACCAGTAAAGTCGTATCCAGAACGTTTTAAAAAGATAGATAAAGAATCAACGATACCCTGTTCATCATCGACAACAATTATTTTATATCCATTTGATTCATGATTAACCATATTTTTTCTCATAAGCAAAACCTCGAAATTAATTTACTTTATGTTATTATAATAATAAAAGTCGAAAATTGCAATAAAGAAGTGAGAAAATATTTTGTTCTTTTTGAAATATTTTCTCACTTTTTAATTCATTAGTCCGCTAATAGACTTGATATTAACTATTTAGTAAAGGAATAATTATATTAAATGTTGTTCCTTTTCCTACTTCAGAAGTAAATGTAATATCACCTTTGAAATGTCCTTTTATTGTAGAATAAGACATGAACATTCCTAAACCAGTTCCATTTTTTCCTTTTGTGGTAATCATAGACTTAAATAATTTCTCTTGTACGTCATCTGGCATACCACAGCCATGGTCTTCTACAGATATTATCAAATCATTATTATCTTTTTTTACTTTCAATGCAATGGATTCCTCTTTTTTACCATTATATGATTGTATAGCATTAGTTATTAAATTGTTAACTACTTGAACTAGACTATTAACATCACCATGTAATGTTGTTGTGGAAGGAACTTCTATATTTGTTTCTAGAGTTAATGATGCGTTTCTAATTTCATGCTTCATCAAGATATTTACTCTTTTCACGAGCTCATCGATTGTAAATTCATCATTTTCGTTCTCCGATAAAGCTACTGCTTGTCCTTTAACTGCTGTTATAATATCAGACATATATTCTGTATATGAATGTATTTTCTCAATCCATTCCTTCATGTCAGATGCAATTGCATGATGATCTTCAACGGTTACTTCTGGATCGCCAATAGATGCATCATATTCATTTATTAAATCTGTTAATCCTTCGGCAGCACCAGATATAGACATGATAGGAGTTTTTAAGTTATGAGAAATACCACCAATTAGTTGACCAAGGGAAGCAAGACGTTCTTTTTCCATAAGCATGTCTTGGTTATTTTTTATAGTATGCATATCTTGCATATGCTGAGTTGTGTCTTTTAACAGTAGTAATGTTCCTAAAAAGTTTTTATTTGAAGTTATGGTATTTATTTCTATATGGAAATATTTATTATAAGAAGGAAATTTTTTTTCAAAAGTTACTGTTTTTGAAGAATTTCTTACTTCTATAAGGGCATCTTTAAGTATAGTTTCATTCACTAAATTTGCATTGGTTGATTTTAATAAATCGAATATATTTACATTTCTAACATTAGCTTCTTTTAACTTAAAGGTAGATAAAAATGTTTTATTAAAATCTGTAATGTTATTATCCTCATCTAAAACTATGTAACTATCGGAGATACGATCAACTATTCTTTGCAAGGCAATTGGCGTTGATTTTAGTAGTTGCAATTTAAATAATGCAATAGAGTAAAATATTAAAGCTATAATATATGTAATAGGTGTAACGTATATACTCATATTAAAAACTCCAATATATCCTAAAATATTAACTACCGTAGGGAACAGAGTACCCAATATAATTAATAATGATTGCTTTGAAAAAAAGCCAGAATTTTTCATTATGTATGACACTAATAAGCATAGAGCTATAGCAATACATAAATAAGAGTAAACACTATGCATTGTCATAAATGGTCCAAATACAGCTTCAGATAAGTTTGTAGAATATTTTACATAAAATAAATGATGATAATCATTTGTCCATAATGCAGTTAGAGATATAGCTGGAACAATGAATAATAAAATGTAATACCATTTAAATTGTATTTTTGTACGGGTAAATAGAATACCTGTAAACAAAAGGCTTACTGGTAAAAAGCATATTCCAATATATGCAATATAGTCAAAATATATTGGATCTATGTGCAATAAATCTGATAAAAATATTTGGGCAATCATGCTTAAATTCCATATAATAACAAAAATAAAATTTAATAAAAAAACATCTGCAAATTGTGTTTTTTTAGCTGTTTTTCGAATATATACAGCAACAAATGAAACTAATATTGTACATAATATTAATAATATACCATATATTTCGTTTGACATAAAAATTTCCCCCTTTTATTTCAATAATTTTAATAAATTTTTGACATAAGTTTCATCAATTGTAGGCCAATCAAAGTTTATTTTCCTTAGAAATTTCTTTGAAAAATTATTTTTTATTTTAATTTTAGAATCATATATAAGTTTTTTATCTGTATTCATATCATTTGATAAAAAAGATACTACATCTGTTTGTTTTTGCATATCAAAATAATTTGTGATTTTATTTTTAAATTCATCTGCCGATACTACTCTAATTAAACCATGAGGTAGCATTCTTATAAAATCGTTAATATATACATGATTATCATTATATAAATGCAATACAGAAATATTATTGTTGCTATATTCAATGCTTTTTACAATACAATCGGCTAGCTTATCAGCAGGGGTAAATTCTATATAATCAGATAATATGTAATCTGGAATTATACCTAAAGTCAAGAAAGCTTTTAATCTATTCATAAATGCGTTTTCGCTTGCATTATATTGAAATATTCCATCTGAATATCTAGCAGTAATATTTCCAACCCTTAAAAGTAAAGCGTTTAAAGAGTTTTGAGCAATGTTTTTTAATATTAATTTTTCGGCTTCAAATTTACTTCTAACATATACATTTTCAAGTGATTGATTAATATATAATTCCGATTCAGTAAAATAAATATCATTTTCAACATTATTAGCATTAATTCCTAGACCTGTAAGGGTATTACCCGAAACACTAATTGTAGAAATTTGAACTAGTTTTTTGTTATATTTTAAGCAAAAATCAATTAAATTTTTAACACCAGTAACATTTATTTTTTCAAAATCAGAGTAATAGCCATAATGTTTTACAATTGCAGCTGAATTAATAACGCAATCTATTTTATTTGCAAGTGTTTCTTGATCAACTACTGATAAACCTAAGTTATCTACCGAAAGGTCAGCTTCAACTAGGAATATTCTATTGTTTAATAATTTATCATATTTATTGCCAAAATATATATGTAATCTATTTAAAACTTTATTTGTGATATCAGTACTAGGGTTTTTACGTACTAAACAGTAAATTTGAGAGTTAGTATTAAGTATTAAACTTTCAAGTAAGTTGACACCTAAGAATCCAGTTACACCTGTAAGTAAAACATTTCCTATTTTAGAATAAGATAAATTTTTAATATTTGATACTACATTTTTTCCCAAAACTTCTTTTATAGATGGCTCAATTTCAACATTATATGTTGCAACTGATTTAGAGGCAGATAATGAGTCAATTTTAAGAGCCAAAGCTTTGATAGTATCATATTTAAATATATCAGCATATGTAATGTTAATATTTTTATTTAGCAGCATAATTTGCATTTTTAATGCTAATATTGAGTCTCCACCAATATTAAAAAATTTGTCGTCAATACTAATAGGGGACATGTTAAGCAGTTCTTCCCATAAATTTAGTAGTAATTTTTCTGTTTCGGTTTCAGGTAGGCTTATTTCATGATTTTCCGTAGTAATTTTGGGATTAGGTAGAGCTTTTCTATCTATTTTTCCATTTGGAGTATATTTAAATTTATCCATTTGTAATATATAGGTAGGTACCATATAGGCTGGTAGGCAAGTGGATAAATGATTTTTTAAGTTTGATATAGATATTCTTTCGCTAGATATAATGTAAGCGCAAAGTACTTGTCTATCTAATGAATCAGTTTTCATACATACTACGCAACTGTTTATGTTAGGAAATTTTAAAATAGCTGTTTCTATTTCACCTAACTCTATACGTAAACCATGTAATTTTACTTGAAAATCAGTTCTTCCGAGGTACTCGATTTCGCCTGAAGGTAGCCATTTTGATAAATCACCAGTTTTGTAAATTATTTTATTATTTATAAAAGGATTAGCTATAAATTTTTCACTTGTTATGTTTTCTTTATTATAATATCCAACAGATACACCATCTCCGCTAATAAATAACTCACCAGGTACTCCAATAGGTTGAGGTTTTAAGTCAGGGCTCAAAACATACATCTGAGTATTGGCTATTGGACTTCCAATTGTTATTTCATTGGTATTTGATAAATTTTTAACAGATGACCATACTGTTGTTTCAGTAGGACCATATACATTATAAATATTAGCAGCTGATAAATTTTTTATTTGAGATAAAAGCTTTTGAGGAAAGGTCTCGCCGCCTAATATTATTTCACTTAAATTTTTAACATAATCTAATTCATTTTCATCGGCTAATAATAATGCGAATTTTGAAGGTGTTGTTTGTATAATATTTACATTATATTTTAAACATAATTGGTTTAACTTTTTAGGCATAGTTTGTTCTTCTTCGCTTGCTATAACAATGGTTAAACCTTTTTGTAAAGGTAATAATGTTTCTAAAACAAATATATCAAAACACATAGTAGTAATTGAAACAATTACTTTATTTTCAGAAAAGTCTATTTTTTTGCACATTCCGCAAATAAAGTTATTAATATTGTTATGATTAATTACAACACCTTTAGGTTTTCCGGTAGAGCCAGAAGTATAAATTAAATAAGCAAAATTATTTGGTGAAATCATAATATCAACATTTTCTTTTGAATAACTATAAATGTTACTATTTGTTAAATTTATTGGTACAGCATTTGATAAATTTAAACTTTTTATTAACTCTTTTTGTGATAGTATAATGCTTACTTTACTATCTTCTAACATATAGTCAATTCGTGACTTTGGGTAAGTTGGGTCAATTGGTAAATATGCGGCACCTGCTTTTAAAATACCAATCATTGCAACGACCATCTCAAGAGAGCGGTTTACTAATAATCCAACTATATTGTTATTTTTTACTCCATGTGCAATTAAATAATTAGCAATTTGATTTGATTTTTCGTCTAATTCCTTATATGTTAATTTGCAATCATTAAATATAACAGCTGTTTTATTTGGAGTTTTTGCAACTTGTATATTAAATAAGTCAATATAATTTAAAGTATTTTCGTAATCAGTTTTGGTATTATTAAATTCATACAAAATCTTATTTTTTTCGATTTCTGATAAAATATCAATATCAGCAATTTTCAGTTTGTAGTTATCCACAATTTTATATAAAATGTTTATAAAGTGGTCAGCAAAACCTTCAATTGTGCTTTTATTAAATAATTTTGTGCAATATTCAAAAGTTAGTTTGAATTTACCTCCAGTAGGAATAACCTCTAAAGACAAATCAAATTTAGATATTTTTGTATCAGGAATGCAATATGTTGCATTTATACCCTCAAATTTCACAGGTGGTAGTCCATCATTTTGATATGTAAATAGTGTATCAAATAAAGGGTTTCTACTAGTGTCTCTAGGTATATTTAAATTACGTATTAATGTGTCAAAAGGATATTCTTGATGTGAAAGTGCTTGTACCATGTTTTGTTTTATATTGTTTAAAAATTCATTAAAAGTCATAGAAGGCTCAATATGATTTTTTATAGGTAATGTGTTAACAAACATACCAATCATATCTAATAATTCTTCTTTATTTCTGTTAGCAACAGGTGTTCCAACAACAATATCTTCTTGATTTGTATATTTTGAAAGTAATACATAATAGCAAGTAAGTAAAAGCATTGAGTTTGAAACATCTAATTTTTTTGCTAAAGATTCTATTTTTTGTGTTAAGTTGCTAGAAATTGTTTTAAAAATTTTTGCTCCTTCAAATGAAGTTGTAGCAGGCCTTGCATAATCTGTAGGCATATTTAATACAGGTATATCATTTCTAAACTGATTAATCCAATATTCTTTACTCTGTTGCATAGTATTTTCTTTTAAATTTTTATATTCCCATTCTGCATAATCAGCGTATTGCAGAATGCTTTTAGGTAATTTTTCTCCATTATATAATTTGCACAATTCTGTTGTTAAAACTGAAAGTGATAATCCATCACTAATAATATGATGCATATCAAATAAGAGCAAAGTTTCGTTTTTTACTGTAACAAGGCTCACTCTAAATAGAGGAGCTTTTTTTAAATCAAAAGGCTTAATAAAATCTTTTAGTACTTCGTCTATTGTTTTATTTTCTTCTGTTTGTGTATTAATTTCAAAAGTAACGTTAGGAACAATTTTTTGATAAATTTCTCCATCTATAATTTCAAAATACGTACGTAAACTAGAGTGTTTTTCAATTAGCTGTTTAAAGCTACTATTTAGTTTATTAACATCTGGCATCTTATCAAAAATTATAGCTCCAGGCATATTATACAAAATAGAGTTTTCGCCTGACATTTTTAAAGAATAATATATTCTTTTTTGTGCAGAAGAAACGTGGTAGTAATTTTTGACTTCACAGTGAGGTATAACATTTACTTGAATTTTTGCTTTTTTATCAATTAAACTAGCTAATTCAGCAACAACAGGAGTAGAGTAAATTTCGGCAACACTTATTGTTACATTAAAAGTAGATAAGATAATTGAAGAAAGTTTAATTGCAAGTAAAGAGTCTCCGCCAATATCAAAAAAGTTATAGTTAGCACCAATTTTATTTACATTAAATATTTTTTTCCATATTTCTGCTAGCTTTAATTCCGTAGAAGTTGAAAGCTCTATAAAATCCTCTGCTGTGTTAGATAACGAAAATTTTGGCAATTTAGTTTTATCAATTTTTCCATTTGCGTTAATAGGCAAGCTTTCCACCTTTATTAATTTTTTTGGAAGCATATAAAAAGGTAAAGCGGTTTTTAAATATTTTATTAAATCTTCTTCTTTTGTAGCATTTTTTTCTACATAATAAGTAATAATATATTTTTTATCATTTTCATTATGAATAATTGTTACAGAAGATTTTACATCAGGATGCTTTATTAAAACTTGATTAATTTCTTCTAATTCGATACGGAAGCCGTTTATTTTTACCTGAAAATCAGAGCGACCAATGTAATGAACATTTCCGAAATTATCAAAATATCCTAAATCACCTGTTAAATACATTCTTTTATTATTATAAGTATTTATTATAAATTTTTCGTTTGTAAGAGTGGCATTATTTAAATAGCCATTTCCGACGCAATCACCCGAAATTGCAATTTGACCAATAACTCCAATAGGGCATAGTTTTAGTGCTTTATCTAAAATATGAATATTAGCATTTGAAATTGGTTTTCCAATAGGTGGACATGTTGTAATATTATTTTTATTTACCACGAAAGTTGTTGCAACATGTGTTTCAGCAGGACCATAATGGTTATGAATTTGAATACCTGCATTTAGCAAATCTTTCATGCCTTCTGTAATAACCAATGCTTCACCTGCAGTAATGATATTTTTTACACATAAAATTAATAAACTTCTAATATGTTTATCTTCTACCAACAATTTTAAATATGCAGGAGGAATAAACAATGTATTAACTCCTTTGTCAAAAATGTATTTAGAGAGTTTATTCATATCTTTTCTTGATGCTTCGTCAATTAATACTAAAGTATTACCAAATAAAAGCGCAGAATAAATTTCTTGATAACTTACATCAAAACTCATTGTAGCAAATTGCAAAATTTTATTATTAGTATTTTCTAACAAATTTGTTTTATTTTTTTCAAATAGCATAAGGTTCATCATATTTTTATGTGAAATAGTTACACCCTTAGGCCTTCCTGTTGAGCCTGAGGTAAATATAACATATAAGTTTGAGTTATTATTGTAATCGTATTTTTGATTAAAAACTACATCATCATTTTTATAATCTAAAAAATTAATAGCAATTTTTTTTAAAGTATTTATATAAAATATTTTATCAAAAAGACTAATATCCTCAGATAAAATATAATTAATTTGAGATGTTTGTATCATGTATAAAATTCTATCAATAGGGTATTCTGGGTCAATAGGAACATAGGTACAATTTATTTTTAAAATTGATAAAATTCCAACAATTGTATCAATGGTTCTTGTTGTAAAAATACCTATATTGCTATTTTGGGGCAAATTATACCTTAATAGATAATTAGATAGCTTGTTAACCCTCAAAATGAGCTCTTTATATGTAATTGATGCGTCAGCGGTTTCAATTGCAATGTTATTAGGGGTAGTTTTAGCAGTATTTTCTATCATTTCAATAATATTGTTAGTAAAAGAATAAGAGTCACAAGTGTTATTGAAGTCGTTTAAAATAATATCTTTTTCCTTAGGAGTAACAATATCCATATTTTCAATAAGCAAACTATCACATGATAAAACTTGGTCCATCATAAAACAAACTCTATTATGAATAGCTAAAATATCATTTTCATCATATTTATCTAAACGATAATCATAAGAAATGTTTAATAAACCTTCGTCATTCATACCAAATAAATGAATTTGCATAGAATCTGCAAGGTTATGGTTAAAAGTCCATCTAACTTCATATGGCACTTCCACACTATTTCTGTTTGTTTTTGTATTTTGATATGAAATCAAAATATCATATAAATTAGGCTGAGAAGGATTCTTCTTTCTAATATCCTCTAAAATATTTTGATAAGGATATTTTTGATGCCTAAACATACCTAATGAATCAAAGGCAATTTTTTTTGCAAAATCAATAAAAGATAAGCCTTTGGTAAATGTGAAGCGGAAAGGTACAGTACTAATAAACATACCAGGAGTGTTTTTTTCCATAAAGGTAGAACGATTTAAAATAGGTGTGCCTAGTATAAAATCGTCTAAAGAGCTTACTTTTTCAACATAAATAGCATATAAAGCCATAAAGAAATTAAAGGCTGAGATTTTGTTGTTAGAGCAAAAAGTATTTATTTTTTCTATTTGCTCCTTTGGTAAAACAAAGGTCTTTCTTGCTGCTTTACATGTATTTTTAGCTTCTTGTTTAATTTGAGGAATATTGCCAATTTCGGGTATTGTTTCAAATACTTCGTTCCAATATTCTTTGTCTTTTTCAAATTTATTAGAGGTCAAATAATCATTTTCTGACTTCATATAGTTTATGTAAGAGGTAGGGGCCTCGGTTATTGCGTCACCTTTTAAAAGTGATGTGTAAATATTAATAGTTTTACTTGCAACTAAGCTAGCTGTGCAAGCGTCACAAATTAAGTGGTGAGCAACCAAAACAAATCCACCTTTGCCACTAGGAAGACGATACATTTTAAAATGATGTAAATATGAGTTTAAAATAGAAAAAGGAATATCTACCATTTTGTTTTCTAAAATAGCTAATTCTTCGTCATTTTCTAAATCAACCAGTTCAATATCAAAAGG
>CAMGAZ010000018.1 GCA_946008205.1 uncultured Clostridium sp.
TCTTTAATATTCAACAGCGCGGCATCACGCCAATTGTGGTGCACCCTGAGCGTAACAGTAGAATTTTAAAAGAACCACATATCTTGCAAGAATTGATTGAGCAGGGATGTCTAGTTCAAATTACTGCTAGTTCATATGTTGGAACTTTTGGCAAGAAAATTGAAGAAATGTCACGCAAGTTTATCGAAGCAGGTCAATGTGCTTGCTTTGCTTCAGATGCTCATGATCTGCCCAAAAGGCAATATGAATATAGCGCGGCATTAAAGAAGTTAAGTAATGAATTTGGGCAGGGAGTAGCTCAAAAATTTGAAGATAATGCACGTGCAATCGTTAATGGTGATAATGTTCAATTAAATTGGCAACCACTCAAAAAAAAGAAGAAGTTTTGGTTGTTTTAGAAATTAGAAATCTGATAATGGAGAGTAGAATGATTGAATCGACCGAGACTGTAAGTACCCATTATATATATCATTTTTTTAAAAGGTTAACAGATATAATAGTAAGCACAATAGCGTTGATATTATTGTCTCCACTTATTTTAATTCTTTCTATTATTATTTGGGTTCAGGATTGGCATAATCCTTTTTATAAACAAGTAAGGATTGGAAAAAATGGTAAACTATTTGGAATGTATAAATTTAGATCAATGATTTTTAATGCTGATCAGGTGTTAAAAGATAATCCAAAATTGTATAAGAAGTATATTGCTAATAGTTTTAAATTGCCAGAAGGTGAAGATCCTAGAATTACTAAAATAGGTGCATTTATCCGAAAAACATCATTGGATGAAATTCCACAATTCTTAAATGTTCTGATTGGACAAATGTCATTAGTAGGACCACGCCCAATTGTTAAAAAAGAAGAAGCTGAATATGGCAATAGATTAAAAAGGTTTCTTTCTGTTAAGCCTGGTGCATTGGGACTTTGGCAGGCCAGTGGACGTGCTAATATAGGATATCCTGAAAGATGTGATATTGAATTAGAATATGTTGATAATGCATCTTATTGGTATGATGTTAAAGTATTTTTGGCTTGTTGTATTAGTATTCTAAAAAAAGATGGTGCTTTTTAATAAATATGAAAATCAAAATTTTGGTAGCAGCACATAAACAGTTCCCAATGCCAGATGCAGAAGGGTATATGCCAATTTTAGTTGGTGCGGCTAAAAATTATAAACCAGAAATTGAATATCAAAGAGACGACGAAGGAGAAAATATATCTTCTAAGAATCCAAATTATAATGAACTGACTGCTGTTTATTGGGCTTGGAAGAATTTAAAAGATATAGATGCAGTGGGCCTTGTACATTATCGGCGTCTCTTTTTTGATACTAAACCTTATTCTTTAGATAATGTTTTATCAATAAATAAAGTAAGAAAATTACTAGTAAAATATGATGTAATTTTACCTAGAAAACGTAATTATTATATTGAAACTAATTATTCTCATTATATTCATGCGCATCATCGAGAGCCTCTTGATGAAACTCGAAAAATTATAGTAAAAAATTATCCTCAGTATTTAATTATGTTTGATAAGATTATGCATCGTCGAAAAGCTCACATGTTTAATATGTTTATTATGAAAAAAGATGCTTTTGATTCATATTGTAACTTTATATTTGGAGTATTAAAGAAGCTTGAAAAGAAAATTGATATTTCAGGTTATTCAGTTCAAGAAAAAAGAGTATATGGATATATTTCAGAACTTTTGATGGATGTTTGGCTTGAAACCAATGGATTTAAATATATTGAAATCCCCTGGGGACAAATAGGTGGCAAGAATGATGTAAAAAAAGCCATTTCTCTTGTAAAAAGAAAAATAGGGATTAAAACAAAAACCCACTTTTAAATTTGTTGTTCTAATCAGAAGTTTAGGTATGGAGAATGATATATGGATAAAGATATAATAGATAAAGTAGGAGCGGGTATAGTTCTGTATAATCCAGAAATATCTCTTTTAAAGAAAGACATACAAGCTATAATTAATCAGGTCGATAAAATATGCTTATTTGATAATAAATCTGAAAATATAGAAGAAATAGAAAAAAACTTTAAGCCGTACAAAAAAATAACAATTATAAGATCTTCAAAAAATTTAGGAATAGCATTTGGATTAAATAAATTGTTAAATTGGGCAAATGAAAACAAATATGAGTGGCTATTGACTATGGATCAGGATTCTATATGCTCTACTAATTTAATAGAAGAGTATTCTAAGTATTGGGATGACCCTAAAATTGGTCTTATTTGCCCATTTGTAATTACTAATGGTAAATATTCATTAGAAGAATATAAAAATTTAAATATTCCTAAAACCTCTTGGGTTAAAGACCCAGTTGATTGCATTACCTCTGCATGTTTAACCAATGTAAAAATAGCTAAACGTTTAGGAGGATATACAAATAAACTATTTATTGATTATGTAGATACTGATATTAATTGTAAAGTCATTAATAATGGGTATAAAATTTTAAGAATAAATACGGCTTATTTAGTTCAACAAATGGGTGAAGGAAAATCTTTAAAGTTATTTTCATTTTTACATAAATACACTAAATTAAATGTTTTTAGAAGATTAAAGGTAGCAGCTGTTTATACGGATCAGAGATTATATTATTCATCTCGTAATAGCAGATATATAAGAAAAACGTATAAAGATCATGGAGCAAAAACTAGTGTTATATTTATGTTTATGTTTTATTCTTACTTTACATTATTTTATCCAGCAGATCGTAGTCGAATAAAAATGTGGAAATCAATAATTAGGGGTTTTAAAGATTATAAATCTCTATAATGGTGAAAAGAAGATATGATATATTTTTTTATTGGATTAATACTATTGGGATTATTTTTGCCTAAAGGTAATATCGTTGCATTACTAACTATTATTTTTTTAGGATGGCTTTCTCTTATTTCAATCAATATTGCTGATTTTAGTTCCTATCAGGGAATATATTATGCAATTTCTAAAGATCAATTATATCAGACTGGATATGGCTGGTATTTATTAAATTCTATTGGGCGTAATTTAGGTTTAACATATATCCAATTTAAGACCATATTAGTTGTAGTAGATTTAATATTATTATTTATAACGATTAAATATTTTGTGGGACGAAATTTAAATTATATTTGGGCTTTGTATTTACTGTATCCATCTTTAATTAATGTAACTCAGATCCGTTTTGCGTTCGCTATGTCATTAGTTTTGTTTGGACTTATATTCTTATTTAAAAAGAAGTTGTGGAGTACAATTGTATATATTTTTCTCGTACTGATAGCTATAAGTATTCATACGGGTACAGCTTATTATTTGCTTTTTCTACTTATACCAATAATTGAAAAAAAAGAGCGTTTATTTTCGTGGATATTAATCATTGTAACCATTTGTTTAATACCATTTAAAAATTTACTACAACAAATAGTTAGTATATTTGCAAATAATCGACAGATTTCTTATTTTGATAATTCTCAAAGTTTAGGTTCTACTTTAATTATGATTGGAGTAATAATTGCCTTTTGGTTATTATCCAACCATTTAGATATGTTAATTGAGCATGCTCCTCAAATTACTAAGCGAGAGAAATCACTATCTAAATTTATACGTAATATAAACTTATGTATGTTGTTTATATTGCCTCTTCTTCCGTTATCTATAGAATTAGCAAGAGTTCAACGAATAAGTTGGGTATTATTTTATATACAATTATCTATCTTTTTGGTTACTAAAGAAGATTTAATACTTGGTGGAATTAAACTTAACAGTAAAGCTTTTGGTTTAATAATTGGTTTATTTGGTTTTTTCGTACTAATTATGTATATGGCTCCGTTGACGTTTACAAGTATTTTTAGTTAGGAATAATAAAATGAAAGTAGCAATTTTAATGTCTACCTATAATGGGGAAAAATATTTAAGAGAGCAAATAGAATCATTACAGAAACAAACTTTTAAGAAGTGGGAGTTATTTATTCGTGATGACGGTTCAACTGATAATACAATATCTGTGATTAATAAATTGCAAGTAAAGGATTCGAGGATTCATTTTCTGGATGATGAAAAGATACAGTTACGACCTATGAAATCTTTTTTATATTTATTGAGCAACGTCTCTGCAGATTTTTATTTTTTCTGTGATCAAGATGATTATTGGCTTCCTGAAAAATTAGATTTAATGCTTAAAGTAGGAAAGTTAGATAAGCCACAATTAGTATATTGTGGCTTAAAATGTGTAAATCAAAATTTGATTCCGTTAAAGAATGATTTTGAAAATATGATGGGAACAATATGGGGCTATAGTCGCTTTATTGGAAATGATATGCCGGGCTGTGTAATGATGTTCAATTCAAAGCTTAGAAATATAGCTATTTCTTCTACTAAAACTTATGAAGGTATAGTTATGCATGATTGGTGGATAGCTTTGATTGCTCAAACATTTGGAACCATTAAATTTTTAAATAAAAGATTAGTTTTGTATAGGCAACATGGAAATAATTCTATTGGAGCCGGTAAAAATGGAAATTTGATGAGGAAAATGTTACAGCGTGGAGTAATAAAAAAGCAAAAAAAATTAGTGTATCAAACATATAATCAATCCGTAGTTTTTTTTAATACCTTTAAAAATCAACTTCCTAAAGCTGATAAAGCATTTTTAGAAGATTATATAAACTCTCCTCAAAAAGGATTATTATACAGAGACACTTTGTTTAAAAAATATAAATTAAAAGGGACTTCTAGAATACGACTTTTAGCATATAAGACTTTATTTGTATTTAATCTAAATAATATTCTTAAGGATTTAAAATGACTACTATAAAAGATAGATTAATGGCAGCTCGAAATAGGCTTCCTATATTTGTTAATAATCACTTTTTAGATAAGAAAAGAAATAGCTTAAAGTATAAAATACTCAGCTATGCTTTATTTCCGATTGGATTAATAGAACAGGAAAAACTTAAAAGAGCTGCTCATGTATCTCAAAAGAAAGAAAATTTTAAATATAAAGTGATAGTTGTAAGTATTATGAAAAATGAAGCTCCATATATTAAAGAATGGATAAATTATTATTTGTCGATAGGAGTAGATCATTTTTATATTTATAACAATGATAGTTCAGATTCAACTGAAGAAATATTAAATTCTTTTTCAAGAGTAACATGCATAAATTATCCTGGAAAACTTAGACAATTAGATGCATATAATGATGCACTTAATAGATTTAAGAATATTGCTCAATATATAACAATAGTCGATGCTGATGAATTTGTTTTTTGTCCTAATAAATTTAAATTTAATTTATATCAATTTGTAGATAAATATTTATCTCATAAAGAAGTGGCTGGACTTGGAATACATTGGCTTATTTTTGGTTCATCTAATTTTGTAACGCCACCAGAAGGGCTGGTTACAGAAAATTATGTATTTAGAAGTAGGACCGATTTTTATAAAAACAAACATGTAAAAACTATCATTAACCCACGAAAGATTTTGGGATATACTAATTCACATCTTCCGATTCCGTTACCTGGTTACAAAATAATAAACGAAAACTATCAAGTTATTGATAGTCCGGCATCAGATAATGTAACCGTAGAGAAAATACGAATAAATCATTATTTTACAAAATCAAAAGAAGAATTTATGAAAAAAAGGGATAGGGGACTTGCAGATAATACAGGAAAACGAAGTATGGAAGAATTTAAAATTCATGATAAGAATGATGTATTTGATAACTCTATGCAAATTTTTAATAAAAATAATAATCTTAATAAAAAATGATAAAATCAAATATTACAGCAGGTATTGTACTATATAATTCAAATATTGATAGACTTCGAGAAAATATTAACGCTGTTAAAGATCAAGTTGATCAAATAATATTTTTTGATAATAGTTCAAATAATATTAAAAGTATTGAAAAGCTGATTTTTTCTCAAGATATAAAGTTTCATATACTGAAAAGTACTAAAAATGAAGGTATCGCGTTTGCATTAAATGAAATTGCAAAATATGCGATAAATCAAGGTTATGATTGGTTATTAACTTTAGATGATGATTCAGTGATATATCCTGAGTTAATTGCAAGTTATAGAAAATATTTGTCAATAAAAAATATTGGACAAATATCTTGTTTACTAAAAGATAGAAATATTAAAGATAATAAGATAGAAAACAAAGATACATGGAAATTAAGAGAAAAGAAATATGCTATAACTTCGGCAAGTTTAATAAGGTTAGAGGCGTTGGTTAAAGCAGGGGGATTTGATACTGATTTATTTATTGATTGGGTAGATAATGAAGTTTGCTGTGCTTTAAGAAAAGTGGGATACAAAACATTTCAAGTAAATTATGTGGGATTATTACAAGAAATGGGATCTATAAAATCTCACAGATTGTTTAAGAAAATTTTTTATACACCTAATTATAGTAATATTAGATATTATTATAATGCACGAAATAGCGTATTTGTTTCTCGTCTTTATCCGTCTGAAGAAAAAACTAAAAAAATTATTGTAAATCAGTTAAAGATGATGGTTCAAATTATTCTTTTTGAAAGCGATAAGTATTATAAAGTAAAAGCTATAATAAAAGGAATAAAAGATGGATTAACTAAAAATAAAAAAAGAGAGAGGTATCTTTAATGCAGTCTAAATTCCATAAAATCTATGTGCTATGTCCTATTGGAACTAAAACTGGAGGAACAGAATTATTACATCAACTGGTTTATCAAATAAATCAAATAGCCCACAAACAAATCGCTCATATAGTATATTTGGGCGATTTAAATGAAGTAAAACCTGCTCCAGCTTTTAAAGAATATATTGGATCAGATTGGTTAACACTTAAAGATGTAGAAGATAGTAATGAAAATGTTATTGTTATTCCGGAAACTTCATTAATGGAATTTAATAAGTTTAAAAATGCAAAACGATATATTTGGTGGTTGAGTGTTGATAATTTTTATAATACTAATTACTTTAGTAGATTATATCGTCAGTATGGCTTGCTTCATACATTAAGTGGTTATTTAAAAGGAGTTTTTAAAAATAGAACTAAATGTATAAAGAAAGCTGATATTAATATGTATCAGTCTTATTATGCAAAAGTTTTTTTGAGGAATAATAAAATTCCTGATACAAAACTTGCATATTTATCAGATTATGTAAATGATTTATATACTGCTGATGTTAACAAAGCGCTCCAGCATGCTAAAAAAGATATAATTTTATATAATCCTAAAAAAGGATATGAATTTACTTCAAAATTAATTGCTGCCTCTCCTTCATTATGTTGGGTTCCATTGATTAATCTTACTAATGATGAAGTAAAGGAAAAATTAATCTCAAGTAAGATATATGTTGATTTTGGAACTCATCCTGGTAAAGATAGATTCCCTCGAGAAGCAGCAATTTCAGGATGCTGTATTTTAACTGATAAAAAGGGAGCAGCTAAGTTTAGTGAAGATGTACGGATTCCTGAAGAATATAAATTTGAAGATAAAGATGAAAATGTATCTAGAATTATAGATAAAATCAAATTTTGTTTGACTAATTATAACGATGTTATAAAAGATTTTGGATCATATAGAGAATACATTTTAGGAGAAAAGAAAAGTTTTAAATCTGACTGTGAAAAAATATTTTTTATTGGAGAATAGTTATGAATTACTTAATAGTAGGTTCGGGTCTTTTTGGCGCAGTGTTTGCTCATGAGACTGCAAAGCGTGGAAATCAAGTTACAGTAATTGAAAAAAGAAATCATATTGCAGGTAACATCTATACTAAAGAAGTAGATGGTATACAGGTTCATGAATATGGTGCCCATATTTTCCATACTTCTAATAAGAAAGTTTGGGATTATGTACATAAATTTGCTGATTTTAATCGTTATACTAATAGCCCCGTTGCCAATTACAAGGGACATATGTATAACTTGCCATTCAATATGAATACCTTCAATGAAATGTGGGGCGTTAGAACGCCACAAGAAGCTATGGCTAAAATCAATGAGCAACGTCAAGAAATGGCAGGTAAAGAACCTAATAATTTGGAAGAACAAGCTATTTCTTTAATTGGTAGAGATATCTACGAAAAATTAATTAAAGGATATACTGAAAAACAATGGGGTAGACCATGTACTGAATTACCGGCTTTTATTATTAAACGTCTTCCAGTTCGATTAATTTATGATAATAACTATTTCAAT
Source organism: uncultured Clostridium sp. (assembly GCA_946008205.1). GTDB lineage: Bacteria > Bacillota > Clostridia > TANB77 > CAG-508 > CAG-245. The sequence goes on from CAMGAZ010000018.1 coordinate 8,206, forward strand.
GATGATTATCAAGGGATCCCAATTGGTGGTTACACCAAAATGGTAGAAAAGGTGCTTGATCATCCAAATATTACTGTGAAGCTTAACACTGATTTCTTTGATAAGAAGGATGAATATCTTAAGAACTACGATAAGGTAGTTTACACGGGAATGATTGATAAGTTCTTCGATTATAAATTAGGCGAACTAGAATATCGTTCACTTCGATTTGAAACTGAAGAAAAAAATGTTGGCAATTACCAGGGGAATGCTGTTATTAACTATACTGATGCTGAAACGCCATATACACGTGTAATTGAACATAAGCATTTTGAATTTGGTAAAGGTGATAAGGACAAGACTATTATTACGCGAGAATATCCAGCTGATTGGCATCGTGGGGATGAGCCATATTACCCAGTAAATAATGATCGCAATAATCAACTTTATGCTAAATATACTGAATTAGCTAAAAAGCAAGAGAAAGTTATTTTTGGTGGGCGTCTTGGTCAATATAAGTATTACAATATGGATCAGGTTATTGAAGCTGCATTAAAAGCAGTTCGCAAAGAATTTGGTGAGTGAAATTTAAATGAAGGTCATTCGAAATTATCTCTATAATGTAGGATATCAAGTATTAGCAATAATAGTTCCGCTTATTACATCGGCATATATCAGTCGTGTATTACGACCTGAAGGTGTAGGTGCTAATGCTTTTACAAATTCCATTATTCAATACTTTATCTTATTTGCTAGTATGGGAATTGGTTATTATGGGAATCGGCAAATAGCCTATGTTCGAGATAATCGAACTAAAATGGCCAAAACTTTTTGGGAGATTCAAATAGTTAAAACAATAATGACTCTGGTGTCAATTATTGCTTTTGAGATCTTCCTTATTTTTTATACTCGACAGTTTGATTATATGTTGGCTCAGTCGCTTAATCTAATTGCTGTTGCTTTTGACATTTCTTGGTTTTATGAAGGTGTTGAAAACTTTAAAGTAACGGTTTTAAAGAACTCACTGGTAAAGATTGTATCAATGATAGCAATCTTTCTTTTTATCAAGGGACCAAATGATGTAACCCTATATATTGTGGTTTTAGCACTATCAACTTTATTGGGTAATTTGACTCTATGGCCAGACATTTATCGTGATTTACCTAAAGTGAGGATAAAAAGGCTGAATCCGTGGATTCACTTTTTACCTATGGCAGAATTATTTATTCCGCAAATTGCTACCCAAGTCTATGTTCAACTTAATCGTACAATGCTGGGAGTAATGGTTAATGAAACAGCATCTGGATATTATCAATATTCAGATAACTTAGTGAAACTAATCTTGGCCTTGGTGACCGCAACTGGTACAGTAATGTTGCCACATGTGGCTAACGCAGTTTCACATGGTGATATGAAAAAAGTAAATCAGATGTTATACAAATCATTTGATTTTGTGTCAGCTGTGGCAGTACCTATGATGTTTGGCCTGGCTGCAATTTCGTTGACTTTAGCACCCAAGTATTATGGTCCTGGTTATGATCCAGTTGGTCCAGCGATGATGATCGAATCCATCGTAATTTTGATGATTGCTTGGAGTAATGCACTTGGTGTGCAGTACCTATTACCAATTCACCATCAGAAGCAATTTACAATTTCTGTTACAGTGGGTGCTGTAGTAAACATAATTTTAAATTTCCCATTAATTCACTTTTATGGGTTGAATGGTGCTATGTGGTCAACTGTTTTGTCCGAAATTAGTGTTACTTTGTATCAACTGATTGCGGTTCGAGGTTTGTTGAGCTATAGGACTCTATTTAACAGCCTATGGAAGTATTTGGTCTCTGGTGTAGTAATGTTTTTGCCAGTCTTTTGGATGAATACACATTTGAAAGATTCTTGGTTGATGATGGGATTCGAAGTTATTGTTGGTATTATTATTTATACCATTATGATGTTAGTACTAAGGGCACCTATTGTTGGTGAAGCAAAGAAGTTGGTACGAGAGAGGTTAGGAAAGTAAGTTTGTAGTCAGCTAATAAGCTGGCTATTTTTTGATATGTCCATGTTTTTAATACGAGGAGAGAAACATGAAAAAAAGACAAAACAAAACCTTTCAAACTTTTGAAAAAGTAACTGATAATATTAGTTATACGGCTATGTCATTTTCGATTTTTTGGCTTACTTTTTTGATATTAAGTGGCATGATTATTAGAATTGATAGCTATACAAACTTAGCAAAAGGAAATGATATCCTACAAGTACTAATACTAATAGTTATCTTGTTAATTAGTATGGTAGTATTTTGGATGTCATACAGATTTTTGGCACCCAAGATTATGGATATTATTTCAAAGAAATTGGATCTTCCGATTAGTCAAATACCAGATCAGATAACAATCATATTTGCAATTATTGTTATCTATGTAGCATCATTAATATCAATAAACATGATCAAGAGTTCTTTTAATGTGCTGTGACTGCCAGATTCTGGGTCAATTGCTGCTCTTTCTTCTGTATGTATGGCAGCCGTTGCATATATAGGAAATCATGCTTCGATTTTCGTTATTTCTATAATAGATGATCGAGGAATGGTTTATAATCAGAGCGAAGAAATTGAAGGGGAAAAGGTAATATTATGGCTTACCAATGTTGGTGGAAAAACTGGAAATATTAAGTACCTTGGTTGGTGTGAAGAAAAAGATAGAAGAGATATACTGTTCAATGGAATTTTTTCTGGCATACATACTTTTAACCATGAAAATATCAATGACATCATTACCCAAAAATTTGAAAAAGTAGAGCCAGGAATGTATACTTCAAAAAAACAATATGGTTTAAGCGAGCAATGCCGCCAGAGTTTTATTTAGTTTTTATGGATTCAACTGGGAAGATTATATTTCAGAAGATAAATCGCAGCGTTGAAGAGAGAAAAAGTTAGCTTTAATAACTATAAAATTTGGTGGAACGAAAAAATAGTTACTCATTTGCCTAATTAGAGTAACTATTTTTTTATCCTGCTTTTTGCGTATGCAATTTACCTTTTTCTTATGTTTATATGCTTTCATATTTTTCACCTCCGTGCTAGTTTTAGGACTCCAATTTTAGCTAATATTTCAATTTGATTAAGAAGGTTTCCAAAATTCGAACAAGATATTATAATAAACTGGCTATGGGATAACAGAAGGGAAATTGAACAGAGATGAACAAGAGAAGTACATTAGTTACCTTTGCATCAGCAGCTGTTTTACTCGGCTTATTCAACATAAATAACAGTCAAACAGTTAAAGCTGATACAGTAGAACAACCTGCAACTGATCAGAGAAATACGCAAACTACGACTGCTAATAATCAAAATAGTAAATCAGATCAAGATCAGTCACAAAATAATCAAAATACTGATGTAGCTGCTGATCAAACACAAAATCAGACTAATCAAAATAATACTGTAACAGATAATACCAATAATCCTGACAACCAGAATAACACTGGTGCTACAGCTACTGATACCACTAATGCTAATCAAGACACTCAAAACCAAGTAGGAGGGTTCACGGACACTACTCAATCTACTAATGATTATGCTTCTAACAGTGTTAGTGATACTAGTTATGTTCAGAATAATGACGCTGTAGTTTATAACTTAGATCCGCAAACTGTGCAAATGTTGCGAGCTGCAGAGTTTAATCCTAAAGATTTAACTGAAGTCCAACTTAAGGAAGTAAGAAAGTTGAACTTTAATGAGCTTGATAAGGATACCAGTACTCACTGGAGCTATGATCAATATGCTGGCGTGGCTAAGAAAATGATTGATCAAGATGCGCAATATCGCGTACCATATTTTAATGCTAAAAAGATTAAAAATATGCCAGCAACTGTAACTCGTGATGCACAAACAGGTAAAGTAGCAGAATTAGAAATTTGGGATTCATGGCCAGTACAAGATGCTAAGACAGGTAGAGTTGTTAACTATAAAGGTTATCAATTAATGATTGCCATGATGGGAATTCCTCAGCAAAACGATGCCCACATTTATTTGCTCTATAACAAGTACAATGACAATAACTTTAACCACTGGAAATGTGCTGGTCCAATCTTTGGTTTTAATGCCAAGCCAACTGATCAAGAATGGTCGGGTTCAGCAACTGTGAACAAAGATGGCAGTATTCAATTGTTCTATACTGATGTCGATACTCGTGAAAATACAAATCATCAGAAGATTTCAACGGTTAACTTGAAGTTAAAGGTTAATAAGAAGAAAAGTACCATTTCGATTGCCAAGAGAAGTCACCGGCATGTTTTATTCCAAGGTGATGGCTATTATTATCAAACATATAAGCAATGGAAGTCTACCAATAAAGGTGCAGATAACATTGCTATGCGTGATGCGCATGTGATCTCTATTGGTGGTAAGCGTTACCTGATTTTTGAAGCTTCAACTGGTAGCAATAATTATCAAGGTGCAAACCAAGTCTATAATTGGAAGAATTACGGTGGCACACCTAAGGAAGCTTTGCAAAACTTTTTAAAGGTTACTGCAAATGATGATATGAGAAGCCGTGCTACCTGGGCTAATGCAGCTGTAGGAATTATTCGCCTTACTAAGAGTGAAAATAATCCTAAAGTTGCCAAAGTTTTACCACCATTAGTTAATAGCTTAATGGTTTCTGATGAAATTGAGCGGTCAAATATTATTCCAATGAACGGCAAGTATTACCTATTTACTACGACTCGTTTGAATCGTGGTGCTGGTGATGATTTGTGGCAACAAGCTGATGCCAAAGTTGGTGATAATGTTGCGATGCTTGGTTGGGTATCAGATCATTTGACTTATGGTTATAAGCCACTTAATGGCGATGCTGCAGTTTTGGTAGCTAGCGTTCCATTTAATTGGAGAACCTCAACTTACTCATACTACGCTGTTCCAGTTAAGGGTAAGAGCAATGAAGTGTTGGTAACTTCATACATGACCAACCGTGGTTTTGCTTCCGGTCCTAACAAGCGTTCAACCATGGCGCCAGCCTTTTTGGTCAAGATCAATGGCGATACAACCGAAGTTGAAAACGTGGCTACAGCCCAAGGCGACTGGGTTTACGACAAGAAGAGCAAGCGCAAGTCAATGATTGTGAAGACGATTCGCGACGCACATTTGAAGGGTGAACCGATTGACCATAGTTTGCTTGTGAATGTGTAGAGTTGAAATTGGATTATTAATTTCTGTAGTGAGACAATTAACAGGTTTGCGGTCTGCGTTCCTATGAACGAAGGCCGCTTTTATTTTGGCGTGGTATATTATTATTGTTTGTTAATTCAAACGTAAGCGTCAAATAAAATAGTGTACTTAAAAACCGTCCCAGTTACTGTTATACT